>JBOGKI010000006.1:0-25600 GCA_050745605.1 Terriglobia bacterium
TGGCGGAACGCCAGCAACAAGACGGGCACAGGGGGCGCGCCGCAAAGAACGCGGGTGAGATCGGCAGTCCGCAACTTATTCCTGCTAAAAGTGGTTAATCTCCAATTACACTTTTGGGATACGAGCCGGATTTTGCTCGTCGCGTGTGGGTTGCTGGGGGTTGGTCCTTCCCGCACTTATACGCAGGAAGGACAACAGGGTTGCACCGTACAATCCGTCACCTTCCATGGGTGGCCTGCGGAGCGGATGTCCAATCGTTGGGTGACGCTCACAGTGGTGCCAAAGCTCGGTGGACGATTGATGCAAGCCGCCTTTGGCCGCCATGAGTACCTTTTCGTGAACCCCCGTTACTATGGAGCGTATTTTCCACCTTCCGAGGGGGCTGACAAAGGAAAGTGGTTCAACTACGGAGGCGACAAAGACTGGCCCCTTCCAGAGGGAGGCCAGGACGAGTCCCATTGGCGCGGCGACTCGGACACCCTTGACGATGGCATCTACACGGCGAAGGTACTTTCAAGCGGCAAATTGTGTTCCATCCTTCTGCAGGGGCCGCCCGACATTGAAACTGGTCTTCAATATTCACGCCAGGTCAGCATTGACTCGGAATCACCCCGCATTTCCTTCCATGCCGTCATGAGGAATGCTTCAGGCCACCGGATTCGCTGGTCAATTCAGTCCGTTTCACAATACAACACCGCTGATCCCGACAAACCCGGCAGCTATAACCATGACTTTTGGGCCTTCACGCCAACCAACCCGTCAAGTGCTTTCAACCGGCAATTCGATGTGCATAGTGGCCCAGTAGATCATCCATCCTACAGAGTACGCGATGGCAAGATGTTTGCGCTTCACTGGTCCTATCTGGAGGGTGAAGTGGGGATAGATTCGCCGGCCGGTTGGGTTGCCTTAGTGGACGGCCTCAGCCACTATGCCATGGTTGAACGAATGACCTGGGGGTCGCACGCTCAATATCCTGATCGCTCCTCGACGATTTTTTACATTAACGGTCCTCAGCTCAGGCTGGACGGCCAAGGAATGCCCCACATGACGTCCGCCGATGTTCTCGCCACTCCTTACTACATGGAGGCCGAGCTGAACTCGCCCTTGGTAGAGCTTAAACCGGGGGATAGTTACAGCTTCGATACCGAATGGTTTCCCACGCGGGCGACGCCATCCTTAACCGGGACCTCAGACGCCGGCGTCATCAATGAAGCGCTGACAGCGACCCTTGGGAGTAATGGCGTCCAACTGGCTGGATCCTTCGGAGTGTTCTATTCCGGCCGCCTGAAGGCACGATTTTATAGCTTCTCCGGGGTGCCGCTTGGCTCTGTGCCCGTTGTAGAAGTCAGCCCGCTTAAGCTCGTTTCTCTCCATCAAACCGTCGAAGCACCGGCGGGTAGCGGTCGGGTAAGCCTCCACCTCGTGGATGCCACCGGATCAGACAAAGGAGGTCTGGGTGAGGTTCCAATCTCAGGAGCGGGCGCGAAGAGATGATGAAATCCTGGTGTCTCGGATTAGACCATCTTAAGAAAGGGCGGCGGGCGAACGGCAGCGGCGGTTTCAGCGTATCATTGACAGTCCTTTTATGATTATGGCGGCACGCTTCGATTTCGCAGAATTCCTCTGAGGTGACTTATGAAAAAGGTCGTTGTGGTTCTGATGATTTGTCTCGGCGTTGCCGCCGCGAGCCTGGTGTTGTTCCAATTCCCTGTGACTCGCGCCCGCGCCGCGTCGCAAGCCTCCGGCAGCACGGCTCTCGCCGCTGACCTCGCGGGCTTTGCGTCGATCGACCCGATTGACACGCATACGCATCTTTTCAAGAATGATCCGGCTCTCTATGCGGTGATGAAGCGCCTCCACTTGCATGTTCTCGACATCTGCGTGGCGGATCGTTACAGCATCTTCGGACCACTCCCGGTCGAGATCAAGAGAGCATTGGTGTTTGTCCATGCAAGCCAGGGACACGCGGCCCTGTGCACTACGTTTGATCCCTTCAAGTACGGCCAACCGGACTTCACCCAGAATGCCATCAAACAGATCAATGAGAATTTTGCCGAGGGCGCCATCGCCGTCAAAATCTGGAAAAACATCGGGATGGAACTGAAAGCGCCGAATGGCAAGTACGTCATGCCGGATGATCCGGCATTTGAGCCCATCTACAAGGACATCGCGGCACACAACAAAACGCTGGTTGCCCATCTTGCCGAGCCGGACTCCTGCTGGCTTCCCCCAAACCCGAAGTCTCCTGACTACGAGTACTATAAGGAAAACCCGGAATGGTACATGTACCGCCATCCGGGCCGGCCCTCCAAGCAGCAAATCCTCACGGCGCGTGATCACCTGGTTGCTGAAAACCCCAACCTCCGCGTGGTCGGAGCTCATCTTGGAAGCATGGAAAGGAATATTGACGAGATCGAAAGAGACTTAGACCGCTATCCGAACTTCGCCGTGGATACCGCGGCGCGCATGGAATACCTGATGCTCGCCCCACGCCAGAAAGCGCGGAATTTTCTCATCAAGTATCAGGACCGTGTGATCTTCGGGACCGACACGGAAATCAAGGTCACCGACCCGACCCCGGAAGCGATCCAGGAGTGGGAGGGCGAGTATGCGCGGGATTGGAAATTCCTGGCGACGGACGGCACGCTGGAATACAAGGGGCAAAAGATTGAAGGCCTGAAGCTGCCCGGTCCGGTCCTTCGAAAAATCTTCCATGACAATGCCGTGCACTGGTTCCCGGGAATCCTGGGTTCGGGAAAATGATCTCTCTGGCCATGGCAATTTTTGAACCTCCTCCAGCATTCCTTCGGACTGCTTAACGGGTGGCTGAAAAACCCGATTCGTCATGGTGAGGGTTCACACCCGTTCGGCTGCCCCTAACTGGCAGAAACTCGGCGCGTGGTCAGCGGATTGGGAATGCTGAATTCAAAAGACTTACGCGTCGAGTTACTGCAGAGAGAGCGCAGCGAAGAATCCATACTTTTTATTTTCAGCACGACGAGCAGATGCTTCGCGGAGCATACCCTGAGCGACGCCGAAGGGCTCAGCATGACAAATCAGGGGTCTTTCAGGAACCTACCTAACGGCCGGGCAGGATTTTACCGGCCCGGCCTGCGGCTCGTTCTCCTCGCCGCCGGGCTCTTCATCTGTGAGGAACCAACAGGGGTATCACCGCTTCACGAAGTTCCCGCGCTGCGGTCTCCGGAGGAAGAGAATTGTAGTAGACCTCCTTCAGGCTGTACGACTTCGACTGGGATGCCACAACGGGAAGAATCTCAATGTGCCAGTGGTAATCATCCGTTAAGGTCTGCCAGTTCCCGGTCCTTTCGAACCTGGCGCTCATGTTGGGCGCGGAGTGAAGCACCAGGTGATAAGTGTCAGTGAAGCTTTCAATGCGCTGCAGAACCAACTTCAAGAAGCGCCCGAATTGAAGTTGCCTGTCCCACGCCGTCAGGTCGTCCTCAAAGGCGCAACTGTGGTTGATAGGTAGCACCCATGTCTCATACGGGACGCGCGAGGCAAAGGGGCAAAAGGCGGCGAACTGACTGTCATATTCGACGGTGCGAAGTTGCTGCGTCAACTCCTGTTTCAAAATGTCACAAATCAGGCAGCGTTCTTTCAGCCTGAAGTAGCGCTCCGCGGAACGCAATTCATAAGCCACGCGCCGCGGGATAAAGGGCGTGGCCGTGATTTCCGAGTAGGGATGTTCAAGGTCTTGGCCCGCGCCCCGGCCCTGGTTCCGGAACACCGTAATATAACGAAAGCGGCGGTCTCTTTTCAGGTCGGTAATCCTTGAGACATAAGCCTGCAACCCCTGAGCCACCTGCTCATCGCTGAGCTGAGTAAAGGGTGTGTTGTGGTCAGGTCCCAACACCACGATCTCATGTGCCCCCAGGTTCCTCATCTTGTCGTAAAGCCCTTCAGCCCGCCGCATGGCGTCCCCCTCAATCTGGTAGAGGGGCCGTACGTGCGGCACCACCCGAATCTGCCAGTTGGGATTTTCGTAGGGGTAACGGTAAATGGTTTGGGGCGTTCGAGCCTCCTGCCCCGGACACAGGGGACACGGCTCGCCCTGGTGGACAGGCTCTTCCGAATCCTCCAGGATCACCCAGCTCATGGTGATCGGGTCTTTGCGAAGCTCCATAATTCCTCCCGGCTAAATGGTCCAGCCAATAAATCCGCTGAACGGGCGTGAAATGGTACCTTGCGTTCATTCCTCGCTGAGATTAGGGTGGATGATGCCGCAGGTCAGAAGTGCAAACCGGATTTCCCCTTCTCCATCAACTTTCGGCCAGGATGGGGCCTGGGATGAGGGGCACGGCCCACTTGACAGAAGAAGCGCCCGAAACGCCCTGCTTCAAGACGCTCTCGAAGCCTGAGAGGCCCGTGCCCGTCGTATGAACTCGGAGAAACTGTTATAGCGGCCATTCGGTCCCGTGTCAAGGTCGTCGCCGGACAGATCGTCGCGTGACGGTACACTTCGATCCTGGCGGCGGAACGGCCGCGCGCTGGAAGTCATCGCCATTCGTTTGAGTGTCTTCTGAAAGCCGCGCATTTGACGGACCACGGAACATCAGGAGTATCATCTCGCAATGCGATACTACCTCGGCATCGACGGCGGCGGGACGCAAACCACGGCGTGGGTGGCGGACGAGCGGCGGCGCGTCGTGGCCCGCGCCCTGGGCGGCCCTTCCAATCCTACCAAGGTGGGCATGGCAAGCGCCCAAGCGGAAATTCAACGCGCCGTGGGGGGCTGCCTGCGCCAGGCTCGTCCCGCCCGCAAGTCCATCGCCGCGCTTTGCGCGGGCGTCGCTGGAGTTGACCGCCCCTTGCTGCACGATCCGCTTCTTCAATGGTTGCGGAAACACATTCCGGCGTCTCACTATTACGTTACCACCGACGCCGCCATCGCTCTGGAAGCGGCTTTTGGCGAGGCGCCTGGCATCCTGGTGATCGCGGGGACGGGATCCATCGCCTACGGAAGAAATGCGAAGGGCGACACGCTGCGCTGCGGCGGCTGGGGCAGCCTTTTTAATGACGCCGGCTCCGGTTACGACCTTGGCCGCAAAGCCATCACAGCCGCGCTGCGGGATTTTGACGGGCGTGGCCCGCGAACTGTGCTGCGCAGCCTCATCTGCACGGCCCTGCGGCTCAAGGTCATTACCGGCGTGGTGGAACGCACGCCCCAACCGCATGAAGTCGCCGCCCTGATCCCGGTGGTCCTTCGCGCCGGGCGCCAGGGAGATCGAGTCGCCAGAGAGCTGTGTTCTGAGGCGGGCTGCGAACTTGCGGAGCTGGCTTCGGCTCTTCACCAGCGGCTGGCTTCAGGCGGCGCCAAGCTGACCGTGATGTGTTCCGGCGGAGTGTTTCATTCGAGCCTTCTGGTGCGCCGCAGTTTCGCTGCGCACCTCCGTGGCGAAATACCGCAGACGCGAATCATGTTGCTGCGCCGCCAGCCCGTGGAGGGCGCGCTGGCGATGGCGCGCCGGCTGGATTCCGGCGCCTGAAGCGAGGGAATATTTGCTCCCGCGGAGCAGCCGACAGACTAAGTGAGGCGGAGCAACTCGAGAGCGGTGACAAGTGACGAGAGACGAGAGAAGAGCAGAAAGAGTTTCAGCGTTCAGCTTTCGGCAAAGGCCCCGGAAGCCCAGTTACTCTCCCTCTACCATGCCCGCTGAGGACTGATTGCCGAGTGCTTCAGCTTGTCATTTGCCACTCGTCTCTGTTGCTAAGGCGGTTTGCCGGCATTTCGATTTACAATCGATTTCCAGCTTGCCGGTCATCAAGTGACGCAGCTTGTTTCTGAAAAGCGAGGCAACTCCATGTCCCAGATGATGAAGGAAATCCTCGAGCAGCCCGAGACGCTGCTGAAAACGTTCCGCGCCGAGCGCCAGCACGCTCAGGATTTCCGCAAGTTTGCTGACCACCGGAATTTCCGGCTGATCGTGCTCGTGGCGCGGGGAACTTCGGATAACGCTGCGCTCTTTGGCCGTTACCTGTTTGAGCTGACCACCGGCATTCCGGTTTCGCTCTGCGCCCCGTCCATCCACAGCATCTATCACGCGCGCCTGGATTTCAGGGACGCGCTGGTGGCCGGCATCTCGCAATCCGGCGAGGGTCTGGATATCAACATGGTGCTGCGCGCGGCGCGCCGCCAGGGCGCCTACACGGTCGGAATCACGAATGAGCCGAAGTCTTCCATGGCGGGATTGGTGGATGATCTCTTCCTGGTGCGGGCCGGGAAGCAGCGGTCCGTGGCCGCCACCAAAACCTACACGGGCCAGTTGATGGTCCTCTATCTTCTGGCTTCGGCCCTTGGCCATCAGGTCACCCTGGCGGGCGCCAGCGAGATTCCCGGGCGTGTCAGGGAGGTCCTGAGCCTTGAACCGAACGTGCGTGAACTGGTGGAGCGTTACCGCTACATGCGGCAGTGCGTGGTGGTGGCGCGGGGCTTGAACTACGCGAATGCTTTCGAGATGGCGCTGAAGCTCATGGAAACCTGCTACGTCGTGGCGGAGCGGTTTTCCTCCGCGGACTTTCTGCACGGTCCCATTGCCATGGTTGAAAGGGATTTTCCCGTCATCATTTTCATGCCGAATGATAAGACTCTCACCGAGCAACGGAAACTGGTGGGCCGCCTCGGATCGCTGCGGGCGGATACGCTGGCCATCGCCCCCGCCTCGGTTCGTTTGCCCAGCGGGGTTCGAGTTATTCCCATGCCGGAGTCCATCCCCGAGATTTATACGCCGATTCCCTACATCGTTCCCGGCCAGATCTTCGCCGCTCATCTGGCCGAATTGAAGAACCTTAATCCAGATAAACCGCGATCGCTGCAGATGGTGACGCAGACGATTTAAAATAAGCATTCAGCTCTCAGCGGTCAGCGATCAGCAAGAGGCACAAACCGCTGAGTGCTGAACGCTTCTTACGGCTTCCCTTTCGCCGCGTCGTCCACCAGCACCTGGATGGACGGAACAATCGCGATGGCCAATTCCGCCGTGGGTTTCGACGCCTGGCCGAGCCATGCGCGGCGCGCGCTGGCCCAAGCAGGCGGCGCGCGCTTGCCGGATTCCAGGTAATTCAGCGCCTCGAGTCCGGTCGCCGCCAGAGCGGTGACTTCCTCGGCAAGGGGAATGTCCTCCTCAAGCAACGCGTGGCGCGCCATTAGCGGAACCAGCGGCGACCGATTGTCCCGCCACTGAGTGAGCAGCTTGCGGATTTGCTGGCGGTTGGTGCTCCAGCTTGCCACCAGCGTCGCGAACTGGCGCGCCGCGTCACTTTCCGGCGGCGTCGCATCCACCAGGCGATTCAGCGGCGTCAAGCTGGTGTAATGCCGCATATCCTCCCGCGCGTAGCCTTTCACCGCTTCGAGGATGGAATCGAGTGTATCCAGCGAGCGGGCGGGTTCGAGGCCGGTCAGGCGCTCGTGCATCAGGGCAAGGTTCGAATGGTGCTTCAGGCCCAGAAAGTCCAGCCTGCCGCTCTCCACGGCCAGACGACGATACATATCGCCAACATGGCTTACGCCGGCAGGCGACCATAGCCTTTCGGCGATCGCCGCGGCGCGCGGCCAAAGCCGTGAATCAACGTTCATGGGCGTCACGTACTCCGACCACATGCAGGCTTCACCACCCAGGATGTGGGCCTTCTGCTCGGGCGTCAGGCCGGCCGCAGCGTCTCCGAACGGCTCGACCGCGTAATGTTGGGCGGCGGATTGCATGAGATCCAGGTAATAACCGTTCGAAAGGATGCTCATGTAACCCTGGCGCGCTGTCGCCGCCAGCGTCTCCGGTCCGCGCCAGGATTGAATCACAATATCCTTCGGCAAGCCCGGGTGGAACACTTCATCCCAGCCAATCGTCTTCTTGCCGTGCTTCTGAACCAGGCCCAGTACGCGCGTGCTGAAATAAGTCTGCAGATCGGCATCTGTCTTCATGCCGTGCTGCCGCATGAATGCCTGGATGCGCGGGTTGCGGTCCCACTGCTTGCCGTTCACCTCATCGCCGCCAATGTGGAAGTAGGGGCCCGGGAAGAGCGCAGCCATCTCCCCGATAAAAGCGTCCAGAAACCTGTAGGTGGACTCGCGCGTGGGGTCCATCGCCGGATCGAAGATGCCAAAGTCGCGCTCGATTTGGTAAGGACCGGGGCCGCTGGCCAGCTCGGGGTAGCCCACGAACCACGCCGTGGCGTGGCCCGGCATGTCAAACTCCGGGACGACGCGAATGCCGCGATCACGCGCATAAGCGATAACCTCCTTCACCTGCGCTTGCGTGTAATAGTGGCCATCCGATCCCATTTCCTCAAGCTTCGGGAACAATTTACTCTCCACGCGGAATCCCTGGTCGTCGGAAAGGTGCCAGTGGAAGACGTTCAGCTTCACCGCCGCCATGCCGTCGAGCGTCCGGTAGACTACGTCGAGGGGCATCCAGTGGCGGGCCGCATCTAGCATCAGACCGCGCCAGGCAAAGCGTGGATGATCTTGAATCTGGACGGTGTCTGCCACGAATCCCTGCGAGTCCTGGTGGATAAGCTGCAAAAATGTCTCGATGCCGCGCAGCATCCCCAGCGGTTCCGACGCGCTCAGGCGCGCCTGCCGCGGGGTCACGTCGAGCGTGTAGGACTCATCCTCACCGACGGTCTGCACGGGCTCGCCGGCGTGATCGCAATGGATCACAAGCGTTGCGGTTGAAGCGTCTTGGGTGACGCCGTCCAGGATCGGGATCCCGGTGCGGTGTGAAACACGATGGACCAAGCGCTGGGCCGCGCGCTTGAGCCGCGGTTCCTGGTAGCCGGTCAGCGCCACGGCAAAGGAGCCGGTAATAGCCAGGCCGCCTTGACCGGGCTGCACGCTCGCCGGCTGCGGCATCAAGGCGTCTACTTGGGCGTCGAGCCCGGCCCCACCCATAAAGATCAGCGCGATCAGTAGCATCATGATTTTAGAAACATGGCTGGCTGGTTTCATGTCCCTCCTTCGATCCATCCTGAATAGACGGCTCCCGTCCGAAGCGAACGGGGAAAATACACCCTCCGCAAGCAAAAGGAAAGGTCTTTTGTTTGGAGCGATGAGTATTACCGCGTCCTGAATCGGGGGTGGCGCGAGGCACGGAATGGCGGCGGGCGGCTGAATCCGTTACTGAATGTACGCAGACCGGTACATACGAAGGACATGCTGCGGCAGAGACGGCGCATCGAAACAGGTCAGCTCACCAGGCCGGCGGCGCAGCGGGATGACGGACTCCGGCGGCGGTTTGGAGGCGCGGAGGAACCATTCCGGCGATGGGCAACTTCGTGTACCACCTTCAGGAAAGCCTGAAGGACGGGGGAAGTATCTTCGCGACGCCAGGTGATGCGCATGGCCGTGCGGGCGCCGGGTTCTGCCAAGCTTACGTAGGAAACTGCGGGCATGCGCAGACTGCGGATGGAAGCGGGGACAATGGCCACGCCGATTCCTGCCGCCACCAGGCTAACGATGGTCTGCATTTCGTTTGCCTCCTGCACCACCCGGAAACTGTATCCGGCCTTCTGGCAGAGGCTGACCACCTGATCGTAGAAGCCCGGGCCCAGAGCGCGAGGGAAGAACACGAATCGCTCTCCGGCAAGGTCTCGGAGCTGGATGCGGTGGCGCCGGGCGAGCGCGTGCGTGTGAGGCAGCGCGGCAATGAGCGGCTCATCGAAGATTTCTTCCTGCGCAAGATCTGGATCGGTCACGGCGGAGCGGGCAAAGCCTACGTTGAGGCGACTCGAGCGCAACGCTTGGAACTGCTCGGCGGGGTTCTGCTCCCGCAGGACCAATTCGACGTCCGGGAAGCGGCCGCGGAAGGCCCGGAGCACGGGGGGCAAAGCGTGGTAGACAGCGGAATCCACAAACCCGACCACAAGCTGGCCAATTTCACCCTGGCTCGCGCGTTGTGCGGAGCGAACCGCGCACTCCGCCTGCGCCAGCGTCTGGCGGGCCTCCTCGCGGAACACGGAGCCCGCCGGGGTCAACTGGACTTTGCGGCGAGTGCGCTGAAAAAGGCGCAGGCCCATCTCTTCCTCCAACCTTTTGATCTGCTGGCTCAAGGGTGGCTGGGACATGTGGAGTTTGGCGGCGGCACGGCCGAAATGGAGCTCTTCGGCGACGGCCAGAAAGTAACGGAGGTGACGCAGCTCCATCCGCCTATGATATCCCAAACGTCTTAATCCAGTACGAATAAGATATTTCTCATTATTTTGTCACTCGGATAGAATTCAACCCGTCCGACGGTTGTAAGGATTTAGGAAGGCTACGGGCATGATCCGAGGACGCGCACCGAAGAGCGGGCGGGCAGCGCTGGGTTTAACGGGGTGTTGAAATAGACGGGTGATCCTGAGACGCAGGGGAGGACGTGGGGGCTTCGTTTTCAGAATGACAACCCGATGCTCCGTTCAGCGGCACGCTCGCTCGGGTTGCGTCCGAAGGCCACGCTGCGCTACCGATACGGAAGATCGTCCATGTGGATTGTCCGGCTTGCATTACGGCGGCCCTACACCATCGCGGTGATGTGTCTGCTCATTATCGTGCTCGGCGTTCTTTCAATCTCGCGGATGGTGGTGGATATCTTTCCAGACATTGATATTCCGGTGGTGCTGGTGGAGTGGTATTACCCGGGCCTTTCTCCAGTGGACATGGAGCGGCGGGTGGTGCTGATCAGCGAGCGAGCTTACTCCACTACGGTGAACGGCATCGAGCGCATTGAATCCGACTCCATTCCCAGCATCGGGCTGATGAAGATTTACTTCCAGCCGGGGGCGGACATTGGGGCAGCGATTGCCCAGATTGCTTCCGTCTCCTCCACCATCTTGCGGATTTTCCCGCCCGGCATGACCGCGCCTAACGTCATCCAGTTCAATGCCTCAACCGTTCCCGTAGTGCAGATGACGATTTCCAGCAACACGCTGCCCGAGCAGGAGCTTTACGATTACGGCCTGAATTTTATCCGGGTGAGCCTGTTCACCATACCCGGTCTTTCCACCCCCGCGCCCTTCGGCGGCAAGCAGCGGGAAATCATGGTGAAGCTCGATCCGGCCAGGATGGCCGCCAAGGGACTTTCTCCGGACGATATCGTGACCGCCTTACAGAACTCGAACGTCATCGTGCCCACGGGCACGGCGCGCATGGGACGGACGGAATACAACGTCCTGATGAATTCGTCACCGGACGTGGTAGACCGCTTCAATGACCTCCCGGTGAAGGTGGTCAACAACGCCGAGGTGCTGCTGGGGAATGTCTCACATGTCGAGGACAGTTACGCCGAGCAGCAAGACATCGTCCACGTGAACGGCAAGCGGGCGGCTTATCTGGCGATCTTGAAGCACGCGGACGCCTCCACTTTAACCGTGGTGAACGCCGTGCGGAGGATTTTGCCCTCGATTCGCGCCGTAGCGCCGAAGGGCATGAACCTGCGGCTGGATTTTGACCAGTCGGTGTTTGTGCGCGCGGCGATCACGGGCGTGGTGCGCGAAGCGGTCGTCACCTCGATCCTGATCTCGCTGATGATCCTGATTTTTCTGGGTAGCTGGCGCAGCATGGTGATTGCGAGCACGTCGATTCCGCTCGCCATCCTCACGGGAATCATCGGCTTGAAGCTGACCCGCAACAGCCTGAACCTGATGACGTTGGGCGGGCTGGCGCTGGCCATCGGCATGTTGGTGGATGACGCCACCGTGGAGGTGGAGAATATCCATCGCAACCGGGCGCTGGGGAAGCCGCTGACGGTGGCCATTCTGGACAGCGCCCAGCAGGTGGCGACGCCGGCGATTGTAGGAACGCTCGCCATTTGCATCGTCTTCTTCCCGGTCACGCTGCTGGTGGGCCCGTCGAAATACCTGTTCACGCCGCTGGCCCTGGCGGTGGTCGTCTCCATGCTTGCTTCCTACCTGCTTTCGCGCACGCTGGTGACGACCATGTCGCGCATGTTGATGGCGAGCGAGCACCATCCGGGAAGTCCCGAGGCGGCTGCGCCTCGCCGAAAGATGGGTGCGCTGGGGCGCATCTGGTCAGGCATCGACCATTTCCGGGACCGTGGCTTCACCCATTTCCAGGAGTTTTACGGCAGTATTCTGGAAGTGGTGCTGGCGCATCGCGCCTTTACGCTCGGCGTGGGCGTGGTCTTCCTGATCCTGACGGGCGTGCTGGCGCTCTCCGTGGGCACGGACCTTTTTCCCGCGGCCGACGTGGGCTTGATGAAGCTCCATTTCCGCGCGCCCATCGGCACGCGCATCGAGGACACGGAGCAAATGGTGCTCTCAGTGGAGGGCCACATCCGCCAGATCATTCCCGCCAGTGAGCTGAACACCATCAATGACATGATTGGCGTTCCCACCAGTTATAACCTGGCCTTCGTGCAAACGGACAATATCGCGGGAATGGACGCGGAGATTTTGATCTCGCTCCAGCCGAAACATCACCCCACCGCGCAATACATGCGCGAACTGCGGCGCGAGCTGCCGCGGGATTTTCCCGGTTGCAGCTTCTATTTTCAGGCAGCAGACATTGTGAACCAGGTGCTGAATTTCGGGCTGACTTCTCCCATCGACGTTCAAGTGATGGGCCCGGACTTCACCGAGAGTGAATTCTACGCCTGGCGGCTGCGGGCTGACATGGAGCGGGTGCCGGGCACGGCGGACGTACACATCAAGCAGGTGCTGGATTATCCTGGATTAAAGATTAACGTGGACCGCAGGCGCGCCGCGCAACTGGGGCTGGACATGGACAGCGCCGCGCGGAGCATGCTGGTGGGACTCTCCTCGAGCTCGCTGATTTCACCTTCGTTTTTTTTGAATCCCGCCAATGACGTGAACTACACGGTGGCCGTGCAAATCCCGTATGAAAAGATCAGTTCGGTGCGCAGCATGCTGGCGATGCCGGTCACGCCTGCCGCGGCGGCGAACCTGCTGCAGCAGACTCCGGCCGCCGATCCGACCGCGCTGCCGCAATTCCCCTCAGAATCGCTTTCCAACATTGCGAGCGTTGTGCCGGATTCCACACCGGAAGAGATCAGCCATTACACGGTGCAACGAGTCATTGACGTGGCGGCGGACCTGGATGAGCGCGACCTGGGTTCGGTTTCCCACGACATTTTGAGCGATGTCGAGGGACTCGGCAAGCTACCGCCGGGCTTGAGGATCATCCTGCGCGGCCAGTACGAAGTAATGATGAATTCGTTCCGCGCCCTGGGACTGGGCCTGATCCTTGCGGTGCTGCTGGTCTATTTCCTGATGGTGACGCTCTTTCAATCCTGGCTCGATCCCTTCATCATCATGATGGCCGTGCCTGGGGCGCTGGTCGGTATCATCTGGATGCTGGCGTTTACGGGGACAACCATCAACGTGGAATCACTGATGGGGTCGATTATGGCCGTGGGCATCGCTACCTCGAACTCGATTCTGCTGGTGAACTTCGCCAATGACATCCGGGTGGAAAGAGGGCTTTCGCCCGTTGAGGCCGCCCTCGAGGCAGGAAAGACGAGGCTCCGTCCTGTGCTCATGACGGCGCTCGCCATGATGATCGGCATGATTCCCATGTCGCTGGCCCTGGGTGAAGCCGGTGAGCAGAACGCGCCGCTCGGCCGCGCCGTGATCGGCGGGCTGCTGATTGCCACGCTCGCAACGCTGTTCTTTGTGCCGGTGATCTACTCACTGCTGCGTACCAAGCTTCCCGCCAAACATCTGCTGGAAGCGCGGTTCCGGGCGGAAGAACAGGGCGAGCGGGCCAAGAAGGCGTTGTACGATGAGTTTGGAGGATAGAGGAAGCGATCAGCGGTCAGCCGTCAGCAGGAGACACTTGGGCCTTCGCTGGTCGTGAGTGCGTCACCCGGCGGAAGACATCGAAGCGTTCATGAATGAATCGAAATCCAATCCTTCGAAGCGCAAACGCAGCGCCTGGGGTCTGTATCTCCTGAGTCTGATTGCGGTGATCGTGGGAGTGTACGGGGTTCACCGGCTCCGCAGGGAAAAAACCCAGGATCTTGCGGCGGAGATCCATCACATCGCCGCAACAGCCCAGGCGGGACCTCGCGTCCAGGTGGTGGTGGTGAAGGATGGGCCGGCCACTCGCCAGGTACAACTTCTGGGTGAAACTTATCCCTATCTTGAAACCACACTCTACGCCAAGGTGAGCGGATACTTGAAGCAAATCCACGTGGATAAAGGGGACAAGGTGACCGCGAACGAAGTGCTTGCGGTCATTTCATCTCCCGAGACGGACAGCCAGTATCGTTCCGCGGTCGCTGATGACATCAACAAGCGCGTCACCGCCCACCGCGCCATGAGGCTGGTGAAGCGGGACATGATTGCGCGGCAGGACGCAGACCTAGCGGTGACGAACGCCCAGATGGCGGATGATAACGTAGCCAATCTGGCGACGCTTAAATCTTACGAAATCATCCACGCGCCTTTTGCCGGGACTGTAACGGCTCGCTACGCCGATCCGGGCGCGCTGTTGCAAAGCGCCACTAATGCCCAGACGGGCGCGCTGCCCGTGGTTCGCATCGCCGAGACCGATGTGTTGCGCGTCTACGCGTACCCGGACCAGGGTGATGCCGAGCTGATTCGCGTGGGCGACCGGGCGGAGGTGGCGGACGCTACACGGCCCGATGTGAGGGTCGCAGCGCGAGTGACGCGTATCAGTGGCCAACTCGATCCGGCCACGCGCACGATGCTGACCGAAATCGACGTTCACAATCGCGCCGGGAGGTTTCTACCGGGAAGTTTTGTGAGTGTAACCCTGAGTCTGCGGAACTCGCCGCGAGGCGTAGAAATTCCCTCCGAAGGCTTGATCCTGAGAAACAACAAGCCCTTCGTGGCGGTGGTGACGCCGGACAACCGCGTCACGTTCCGGCCGGTGACGATCTTGAGTGATGACGGAGCGACGATCCTCATCCGCTCGGGCCTGAAGCCCGGCGAACGCATTGCGCTGAATGCCGGAGATCTGGTTCAGGAGGGCGGAAAGATCCAGCCGGTTCCGGTGGGTCCGGCGCCGTGAAGGCAGCCCAAGGGGGCGAAGAAGCCAGAGGCAAGAGACGAGTGGCAAAAGGCGAGAAGCAAAATGTCAACAGACCGATTGCTTGTCTCCTGTCGCTCGTCTCTGATCTCTGCTTTTAAGGTCGCACGCCCGCGCGGATGACACTCCGGGAGGTCTTCCGGCGGCCGGTTCGGTTCCTGGAGGAAGCATGACGCAAGGAACACTTGCCATTTCCGTCCTGCTGTTGGCTACGGCTTGCACGCTGCCTGCCACGGACCCACAGCCTGGACAGATGACGCTTTCACAATGCGTCGAAACCGCGATGGAGCACCATCCGGATCTGGCTGCAGCGCTCGCCATGATCGACGAAGCCCAAGCGCAACTGAAAATTTCGCATGCGCCCTATCTTCCGGAGATCAGTCTGGGATCTTCTTACACCCGACAAACCTATAACTACGCCGGGCAGCCGGGAACTCCGCCCGACCTGTTTCATAGGTTTTTCCAGGGGGAATCGAACTCCACTTCGCCCTACTATTACGGCGGCATCAACCTGTCGCAAGACATTTTTGATTTCGGCCGGAGGCGCAGCACCGTTGACCGCAGCAGGGCCGAGTTGCGCGCCGCCGGTTACAACTATCGCAACGTCAGGAATCAGATTTATTACAACGTGCGCGCCGCGTATTACACGGAGCTCGCGGACCGGGAGTTGGTGGACGTCCAGCAGGAAGGCCTTCGCGACGCCACCCAGCACCTGCAACAGGCTCAATCCTTCTACCAAACCGGCACGGGCGCGAAGATTGACGCAACCCAGGAGGAAGTGGCTGTGGCCAACGCCAAGCTGGCGCTGGAGCAGGCTCAGGCCAATCTGGATGTGGCTCACGCCGCCCTGGCCACGGCCATGGGCATTCCCATCGAGCAAGCCCCTGAACCGGTGGATACGCTGGCGCAAGTGGAACCTGTGGGCAGTCTTGATCAGATGCTGGTGGCGGCAGTCCAACGCCGCCCGGACTTGCAATCCGTCCGCGCACAAATCTCCGCGGCGCAGGCGGATGTCGAATACGCACATGCCAACATGAAACCCATGATCAATTTTTCAACTTTTTACAATTTCAACAATTTGACGTTCCCCCTGATTTACAACTGGAGCCTGGCGGGACTGTTTGCTCAAAACCTGTTTTCTGGAGGCGCCAAGCGCGCCGCTCTGCTGGAAGCGGAGGCGGAGAAGCGCGTCAATCAGGCACAGGCGGCCTCGCTCTTCCTCCGGGTCCGGCAGGACGTCTATTCCGCCTACTCGAACGTGCAGGTTGCCACGGACCAGATCAATACGGCGCTCACGGCCGCCAGCGCCGCGCGTGAAAACCTGGAACTGGCCGAAGGCCGCTATCAGGTGGGTTACGGAAACATCATTGAGCTGACGGATGCACAGCTTCTTGCCACTAGCACGGCTGCCCAGGTCGTGACCACCCGATTCACCTATCAAAGCGCTGCGGCCCAACTGGACTTCGTAGTTGGGAAAGGCCCGCAGTAAGGATGGCCCGATCCGCTCTCCACCCAACCGCTCTTCTCTCGAACCCCGCCAGGGTGTTTGAACCGGCCAGCCAACAATCCGCAACGAGGCCGGTTCAGGCGAGTATTAATAAGAATATAAAGCGTTCGCGGAGTGAAAGTTTTCTCTTGACACGCCCGCGGTCGTATATATATTTATCTGCCGTATAGTCGTAAGTCTCTCTTGCGCGGTGATTCGAAAGCACAAAAGCGGCTGGAAAAATATGTCACCTCCCGGCCCGCGAGAGATGCCGTGCGCGGAACGACAGAAAGGTAAGGAGGGAGCGGAAGTGGCAAAAGTTAACGGAAAAGTGAAGTGGTTCAATAACACGAAAGGTTACGGCTTCATCGGACAAGACAGTGGGCCGGACGTTTTCGTTCATTACTCGGCGATCCAGATGGAAGGGTTCAAAACCCTGCAAGAAGGGGAAGCCGTGGAGTTTGAGGTTGTCCAGGGGCAAAAGGGTCCACAGGCCGACAAAGTCATCAAGTCAGCCTAAGCGTCAAACACTGCACCATCAAAATACGTCTTTCGCGGGAAGCTTTCGCCTTTGACCCGCGCGGGACTGGCCCGTCCGCTTCCGAGGAAGCCCAAGAAGGCGGGGCGCCTCCATGCAAGACTGGGCCGCGGGCCACCGGTTACCCGGTCGGCCATTCGCCGGCCCGTCAATTTCCGCCAATATTTGTGGCAGGGAACGGCTGCGAGAGGTATAATGGCACCTTCGTTCCAGGGGCGCGCGGTGTTCGCGTCCCAACTCACCACCATTCCTTAGGAGACCCCCCGAATGCGCAGAAGCATTTTTATCGCGGTCGCTCTCTTCAGCGGGTGGGTTCTGGTCTCCTGCCTGATTTTCGCAGGTCCGGCGCCCCGGACTGAAAAGCTTTCTCCGAACCCCTCGCTGTCAGCTACGGCTCTGTCCACGGGAACAACCATGACGATCCCGGCTGAGACACAAGTCTCAATCGAATTGCTCTCCGGTATCCAGAGTCAGGTGTCCCACCCCGACGACATTGTTGAAGCGCGCCTGCTCGATCCTGTGTCTGTGGATGGACGCGTAGTCTTGCCGGAAGGAACGCTATTCACCGGCCGCGTGCTAGGCGTCCGGCACGCCCGCAGACTGCGCCGGCCGGCGGAGATCGCTTTCCGTTTCGAACAGATTGCTTTGCCCGACGGGCAGGAGAAGCCATTCGGCGCAACCATCTCCGGCTTTCAGGGTGTCGTGCGGAAGGATGTCGGGCTGGATGCAGAGGGAGACTTACTGGCGAAGCGGTCGCGGCAGTGGAAGGGCACCACCGCGGGGTTTGCAGGGCTGGGAACCTCGATCGCCCTGAAGGCTGCGATGGCCGGTGGCTCAGCGTTTCTCCCCGGCGTGTCTGCCGGCAGCACCGCCTGGCTTGCCTATGAATTCCTGTGGCATCGTGGGAGAGAAGTGAATGTTCCTCCGCAGACGCGATGCACCATCCGGCTGGAATATCCGCTCTCCGTTGAGGTCTCCGACTGAGCGGAGCTTCCCCAAACACCCTTCTTGGCGTTGGTCCGCCGTTCTCCCGCGAATTTCAAGACTCCTTACGTCCGCTGAAGACGTCGTTCCGTCAGGTCGGTGTTCGCTCTTGACATCCACCCGCCCGATCCTTAAAGGGCCGCCCACCAGAGATTGTGTGAGGGTTGGAGTCGTTTTCCCGTGTCAGCCAGCAAAGGAAAAAAGACTATTCGGTTTTCCTGCGGGTGACGCTGGCGCCCAATTCGCCGTGCAAGAGCCGAATCGAAATCTCGCTTCCCGGCTCAACCGCTGAGGCGTCCCGGATGATCTTTCCGGCCGCGTTGCGCGTAATGGAATATCCCCGGCTCAGGATAACCAGTGGACTGCGCTCATGGAGGATGCCGGTCATCCTTCTCAGCAGATTCAGGCGATCCGCCAGCAGCCTCGAGGTGCGGGTCTCAAGGCCGTGGGATCGTTCCTCAACCTGAAACCGCCTCAGACCGATGGCTCGCCGGAAATCATAACGGGCTACCCCAGAGGACATTCCTAACCACTGCTCGCGCGACCTGGCCAGCCGCCCTCGCATGCAAGAATCCAGGCGGGCCGCAAGGTCGTCCACGCGCTGCGTCTTTTCCGCCACCCGTGCCGCCGGCGTCTGGAAAACGCGGTGCATGGCGAGTTCGGTAAGCTGCCGGCGCCCCTCGGAGATCCTCAGCCGCAGGACCTGCTGCAATCGCCGCGCGCGATGCGCGAGCTCGCTTTCAAAGTCCTGCTTACGATGAACCACCAACTCCGCAGCGGCGGAGGGAGTTGGCGCGCGCAGGTCCGCCACAAAGTCGGCAATCGTGAAATCTGTTTCATGTCCCACCGCCGAAACGATGGGGATTTCGGATGCTGCGATGGCTCGCGCCACCACCTCCTCATTGAAAGCCCAAAGGTCTTCCAGAGAGCCCCCGCCCCTTGCCAGGATCAATACATCCGCCGGGGCACGGCGGTTGAAATAGGCGATGCCCTGCGCAATTTCCTCCGCGGCGCCTTCGCCTTGGACTCGCACCGGGTAGATCAAGACATTCATATTGCGAAAACGCCGGCGAAGGACTCTCAAGACGTCCCGAATCACCGCGCCCGCCGGAGATGTGACGACCCCAATCGTGCGAGGAAGAACGGGGAGAGGCTTTTTCCGCGCCGGGTCGAACAGCCCCTCCGCGGCGAGTTTTTGCTTGAGTTGCTCGAAGGCCAATTGCAGCGCCCCCAGGCCCGCCGGTTCCAAGTGCTGTACCAGGAGTTGATATTCTCCCCGCTCTGCGTAGACGGCGAGGCTGCCGCGGGCGATGACGGAAATCCCATCCTGCGGCTTGAAGCGTAGATATCGCGCCTGCCCGCGGAAGCAGACGGCGCGGAGCTGCGCCGAGGCGTCCTTCAGCGTGAAGTAGAGATGTCCGGAAGCCGCGGCGCGGAAGTTGGAGACTTCTCCCATCACCCACAGCTCGCGAAAGGAGGATTCCAGCAGGTTGCGGATCTCCTGCGTCAGCCCGGAAACACTATAGATGTTGCGCTGAGGTTGAAAATCAAAAATCGACTGCCCCAAAATGCCTCCTGCACCAGACCGGATTCAACCGCAACTTACAACCGGGGCCGCCGCTGCTTAGCGGCGCGTCAACCATGAAATGAGCCAGACGAGTAGAGTGAGCAAGACGCTCACCACCAGGCAGCTAACGAGCGGGAGATAGATCGTCGTATGCTTGCCACGGTACGCAAAGTCTCCCGGGAGCTTGCCGAGCCCGAAGAAAGAGAAGCGCGCGCCGCCCATGATGATGAGTCCCACAGCGGTCAGAGCGAAACCCGCAATCACCAATAGCTTCCCAAGATTGTAGAGCGGAAATCCTTCACTCATGATCTGCTTCCGCGCTGAAACAAGAGTCGCCTACTAACTTGGAGTTTGAGGCCGTCGATTGTCAAGACCTTCCGCAATCGCACGGCGGAGATACGGCGATGGAGATGATGACTTAGGGCCAGCGAAGATAGAAGGCGATTTACTCTCCACCCTAGAACACGATCTGCAAGCGGACCAGAGGGTTTCCTGCTATGATGAGGCATCCCGGAGTGGGAGCCTGCCAAGGAGTCAGAATGGACAGAAAGTATCGACAGCGCGGCTACAACGATTCCGGCCGTGACCGGCCAGCGAAGAAGACGTCCCGGCCCGCTGAAAACTTCGGGCCCAAGACACCTCACTTACCAGGCGCGCATGAGGTGACCCGGTGCGCGAATTGCGGCAAGGTGCTCCCTCCGCGTTTTGATTCGGGCGGCAAGTGCCCGTTCTGCGCCTTTGAGCTTCATAGCTGCAAGCAGTGCAGCTACTTTGACACTTCCCAGCGATACGAGTGTTCGCAGCCCATCCCGGCGCGGATTCCTCGAAAGGATGCTCGGAACGAATGCACTTTCTACGCTCCGCGCGTGACCCTGGAAAGGCAGACGGCGCCAGATTCATTTCGAGCTCAGGACCCCCGAAAGGCCTTCGAGGACCTGTTCAAGAAATAGGGCCGCCGGAGCCATTCCCTTCGCCTTCCTCGGTCTGCCCTCACGCGAAGCAGAAGATGGGCGCCGACATGATCGTCTCCGGCATGGTTTCCGACGAGGAGCTTGTCACCCGGCCTAAGCCACTGTCGAGTGGCATCACCGGGACCGGCGGTGCCTGGACCACCGATGTCCGGCTGATCGCCGTTGACTTCAAGCGAAATTGAGGGGACGAAGCTTGAGGCCGTGGGAAAACGACGATTTTGCGCTTGGTTTTGGCATCTTAATAGCCAGAATTGCCGGAAGCAAAGCCAAATTATAAAGTAAGTGTTGTGGTTTCAATTAGTTGCATTGATTCGTTCCTGAAATACTTGTAACTTATTGATATTAAATTACTTGATTGACTTGTGGTGGCTTTGCTTCTTGGCTTTGGATTGATTTTTACTATAATTTAACAATGTTTTCAATGACTTATGGGTTTGCTTAAACAATCCTTTGGGGGGCCAGCCCTTTTTTCTACTCAAACGGCCTCGTCCGGGCCCCCTTTGCCAGGCACAGAATCCTCGGATACCGGAGCTTCCTCCGGTTCCCCCTCCGCCCGCCGCATCTCCAGCAGCAGCCGGGTCTTACTGTGAATTTGCCGATCGACCAGGTTCATCTGGCGCATCAGCCAGCGCTGGTCGAGGGTGGGTACCAGGCACTCCTCCCGCATGGTAGGAGTCAGCTCCACGTGTTCCCGCAGGTAGAGCTGATACTGCTGGGTGACGTTGCAGATTTCCGCCAGAAGCTGGCGGCGCAGGGTAAACCAGCTCGCCGGACGGTCAGATGCATTTCCGGCTTGAGGGGTGGATTGGGCCAATTCCTCGAACCGCGCTTTGATCGCGGCTCCGCGCAAGGTGAGGTTGCCGCCGTAAATCCATCCCATTAATGTTTCCACGCCGGAGAACTCGCCGGCTTCCATGGCGTCTTTGAGGCTCTCCAGCCATTCCAGAATCTTCTGAAACTTGGTGGCGGAATCCCGCGCCCAAAGCAGGCCGGTCTTGAGCAGGACGCCGGGGATGTCGGCGCTCATCTGCTGGCTCACCTGCAGGCTGTGCCGTTGCCGCTCCAGTTCAAGCTGTTGCATGCGGCGCGCCAGCAGCGCCGCCTGAGCCCGCTCCAACCGCCGCCGCTCCCAGCGCAGTGAGGCAATGTCCTCCACCAGCATGGTTTGCGCGGCGCCGCAGGGCCGCAAGGCGCCGATCAGTTTTTGCTGGATGCGAGAGAATTGCTGGGGATCTTCACCCATCTCGGCCATGCTGCCCGCCAGGAACTGAGCGTGGCTGCTCTTCTCCCGGAGGTGACGCCCCTGCCGGATGCCGTTGCGCGCCACCCGGGCTTTGCCCGCCAGCGTCCTGGGACCGGTGGACTTGCGGGCGTTGCGGCGGTTGGATGCGATTCGTTTTGGACTCAGCGGCCGGCTCAACGCCAGGATCCCGGGCTTCGATTCCTGTTGCGTGGGCTGGAGTTCATCGGCTTCGGGGGAACCACCGTTTTCTGCGCTATTTTCCGTCGAAATTGGGTCAGATTCGGCGGTCTCATCGCTATCCTGTGCGGAAGCCGGAGCGGATTCGGTGCTGTCGTCGCCATCCTGCGCAAAAGCTGGGGTGGATTCGGCGCCCTCGGCGGACACGCTTTGGATCAATTCTTCAGACATGATGCCTCCTTTTTTCCAATGTAGGGGCGGGCCTGGTGCCCGCCCGCGGGCGGCCACCAGGGCCACCCCTACATCGTAGTGCAGAGTTTCGGGTGTCGAAGCTTGCGCCTGCAGACACACCGATCCTGAGTTTGCGAGGGGTAAGTTACGTGCGAGGGGATTACTATTTAATAATACACCCGTGCGGCGGCGGAGTCAAGAGATTTGAGAGGGTGGGGCTATGGGCCGGTCTCGATTTCGTGAACATGCAGAGCCATCGGGCCCGAATTCTGTTCCTCGTTTCGGACCTAAACTTTCGATTGGCTGACCGTTCATCCCGTATCGTTTCGCAGCCGGTGAACGTGCTCGAAACCGCTGACCATCCCTCTTCTGGCCCCAGCCGATGTAGGATTCTGAACCTCACTACATCCCCTCCGGTGGTGGGTCAGTTTGGTTGCTGTAGCGGCGGTGTCCCCACCGTCGCCGTTGATTGTACGGGGTTTCGGCGCTGAGGACAGCGCCGCTACAGCAAACTGCACCATTGCCTCCCCTCCTATCACCTTGAAATTGGCACACCCCAAGTGATATAGTCCTGTGCGTCGAAGACTCGCCTCGCAAAACTCAACAGGCAACGTGCACCGGGCGGCGGTCGTGTGAAGCGGAAGAGTCTGCCACCTCAGGTCAACATCATGGCCATTACCGGCGAAGTTGATAAGTGGCTGCAGGAAACTTACGAAAATCATTGCTTCATCAGTTGGCCTCATACCATCAATCCTGACATTACCGAGTGTGCGCAGGCGGTGAGGAAGGCCATTCAGGAACAACTGGCGGCCTCGTTTCATGATCCCCAAGTTTTCCTGGATGAGAGCGGGATTGTCGGCGGCGACGATTGGGAGATGAGGCTCCGGCGCGCTCTGTGCAAAAGCATTTCGATGGTGGCCATTTGCGCGCCGATCTATTACCGCCCCGAACATCGTTGGTGCGGTTTGGAATGGGCTGCGATGCAGCGGTTGAGTTCCAACCGTCTTCGGGGACGGGATTTCCAGGCGATAATCCCGGTCATGGTGCGGAAGAGCGATCCCTTGCCCCCTGTCGTGGGGAGACTTCAGTACATTGACGTTTCCCGCGTCACACTGCAGGGACGACGCTATTACAACTTCCCGGAATTCCGCGGCAAGATTCAGCAGATCGTACAGCGAATCGAACAGATCGCCGAGGAACTGTGGCGCGGCCAGTCTAGGGCGGATTGTGACTTGTTTCAATTCCCAACGGAGTCCGCATTTTCGGACTACGGTGTCCCGGCCCAGCTCTTTCCACTCGTGAGCTGAGTAACTATGGCATCATCCCCGACTCAGCCAGGGAAGATCATAGCCTTCTATTCGTATAAAGGCGGGACTGGGCGATCCATGGCGCTCGCCAATGTCGCCTGCCTTCTGTCGAAACGCCTGGCTAAGACCTCCCAAAGGGTTCTGGTGATGGACTGGGACCTAGAGGCGCCCGGACTCCATCGTTTCTTTTCCGCCAAATCAGACCTGCCGGAATACGAGAGCCGTCCCGGGGTGATGAACTATTTTTATTCGCTGCGCGAAATGCTCGCGGCCAACCCCGACCTGTGTGAGCAATTGGCCGCACCAGAAGGATGGCGGGTCTTGGGTCAGAAGCTATCCCTGGATAGCTACCTGATTCCGGACGTGGTCTCGGGTGTGGATTTCATGCGCGCGGGCCGCTTCGATCCTGAATACCCGAAGCTCGTGGGCTCATTTAATTGGATTGAGCTCTTCGAGCATTACGGCGCCGCTATCCGCGCCTTCCGCGAGCTCCTGGCGATGACCTTCGCTTACACGTTGGTCGATTCCCGCACCGGCTTGACCGATGTCAGCGGCATCTGTACCACCCTGCTGCCCGAGAAGTTGGTAGGCGTCTTCACGCCCAACCGCCAGAGCCTCCACGGTCTTCGCGACCTGGTGTCGCAAGCGATCGAATACCGGAGCAAATCGGATGACTTCCGGCCGCTCTCGGTGTTCCCGCTTCCCAGCCGGGTGGAAAACGCGGAGAAGGATCTTCGCGAGCAGTGGCGCAAAGACTATCAGGATGTGTTCGAGAGTCTCTTCCGCAGGTTGCACGAGACTAAGCAGTGTGATCTCACGGACTATTTTAATGAGGTTCTGCTTCCCCACGTAAGCTATTACGCCTACGGCGAGAACATCGCGGTGTTGCAGGAGCGCTCGGATGCAATCTCTCTGAGTGCGGCTTACCAGAGATTCTTCGAGCGCCTCATGAATTTCGATTTTGCCTGGGAGGCTCCTGAAGCTGAGGCGGCCACTGCAGCCCCTGCACCCGCCGCTATGGCTGCGGCGCCCGTTGCAGGGGCTGCACCGGCCGCTTTCGCGGCGCCCATACCTGAGAGATACGATGCCTTCCTGAGTTACGCCGATGCTGACGGGAAGGTTGTGGAACAGATGGACTCCCAGCTACACAAGCAGGGAGTCAAGACCTTCTTTCCTCTTCGTGACATCCTGCCGGGCGGGAATTGGGCAGCCGCAACTTCTGCCGCGATGGCCGCGAGCAAGGCCATCGTCGTGTTCGTCGGGCCGAGCGGAAGCGGTCCCTGGCAAGACCAGGAATCCCTTGGCGCCCTCGAGAATCACGCCAAAGACGCCTCGAAGCGGATCATTCCCGTCCTGCTGCCCAAAGCACCGAGCACAGAGAAGCTCCGACTCCCCAATTTTCTGCGCAACGTCCAGTGGGTCGACCTCCGCGCCGGCCTGGGCGACAAACAGGCGATGAGCAACTTGATCTGGGCATTAACTGGCGAGCGCCCCCCTGCTCGCAAGCTCTCCCGCAGAACGCGATGGGGCATCGGCGCTGCGGCAGCGCTTGTCATTTTCGCGACAGGTTACTTTGGGTTAAGGTCCCTCGAGTACAGGGGCTACATCGGCGCCATCGCGAAATACCAGAAGCTGGTGCAGGAGAATCCCAATGATGCGGAATCTCGCGCCAACCTTGGCGACGCGTTGGCAAAGTGGGGCAGAACAGATAAGGCGCTCGAACAATACCGACAGGCCAACCGACTGGGAGCCTTCAGTCGTGGCGAATTCGGTATCCTCCTTGACATGGACAGGAGTAAGGCCATCGCATGGCTACGCGATACCATCGAGCAGGCCCCCAATGACGAGGGGCTTCACTTTAGTTTGGCCACATTACTTCAGGACGACGATCTGGACGGAGCCATTCAGGAGCTTCGTGAAGTAGTCAGGCTCAGACCAAAGGATGCGTATAATCACGCAAAGCTAGCTGAGTTGTTGGAAAAAAAGGGCGATATCAAGGAGGCTTTGGACGAATATCAAACCGCAAGCAAGCTTGAGCCCAATAACAAGGACCTTGCTGCGGACGTGCAGAGGC
>JBOGKI010000007.1:0-25519 GCA_050745605.1 Terriglobia bacterium
GGTTAAAACCGTGCCCTTCCCGTCGTCGAATTAACGGTCATGAGTGATCCGGGCCAGGGAGCGGTGCAGTTTCGTTTGGTAGCGGCGGTCCCGTCATTGATTGTACGGGGCTTCGGCGCTGAGGACAGCGCCGCTACAGCAAACTGACCCACGACCCGGGATTCGAAAGTGTAGTAAAATAGGCTGTGGTGTGTGACTGCCGTATCTCCCCCAAAAAGGATTTTTGGAATGAAAAGAATTGGCACGATGAAAAAGCAAGAATTCGTGTGGGCGATTGCCGTGGCGCTGCTGGCGGCTCTTCCCACGTTCGCGCAGCAACCGGCGGGCAAGACGTCCGCTCCGCCCGCTTCACCCGCTTCGAAGGCCGCCAGCGAACCCGCCGCGAGCAGTGTGGTTTTGAAAGTGGGAAATGAAAGCGTGACCAAAGGGGACATTGACTATCTCCTCGGTACCCTGAGCCCGCAAGCCCAGAAATCCGTGGAGAGCCGGGGGAAACGTTCCGTCGGCGATCAGTACGTCGTGATGATGGTCCTCTACCAGGCAGGTCTTGGCGAACACCTCGATCAGTCCGAGCCGTACCGGAAGGAAATGACGCAGCATCGCCGTCAGGTGCTGGCGCAGCTCGAATACCAGCGCCTGCTTTCCAAGGTGCAGATTACGCAGCCTGAGATTGGCCAATATTATTCGTCCCATGCGGATGAATTCCGGGAGGCGAAAGTGCGCCAGGTTGCAATCCGCCTGAAGGCAGAAGGCGGCGGCGCGAGTGGTCAGGGTCTTACTGTGGAGCAAGCTCAAGCCAAGGCCACCGAAATCCGGGGAGCTCTGGCCAGCGGCCTCGATCCTGCCAAAGTGGCTCAACAATATGCCGTCCCGAATGAGGTGGTGATTTCCGCCGACCCGCAGACGATTGAGGATACCCCTCGCCTGCCGCCGTTTGTCAAAGAGGTGTTCAGCCTGGGCATCGGCCAGTTTACCAAGCCGGCGCAGGCCAGCGGCGCCCTGGTTATGCTTCAAGTGACCGGACAATCCAAAATGTCGTTGACGGATGCGAGTTCGAGTATTGAGCAGACACTTCGCCAGCAGAAGATGGAATCGCAACTCGCGGCCATGAAGACCAAGGCGAACATCTGGATGGATCAGGCGTACTTCGGCCCGGAACCGGCTTCCTCGAGTGCTGCGTACCCTGCAAACTCGGCTGGCGCGCCGGCCGGCCAGAAACCCTAGCCCGGATCAGGGCTAATTCGAGGACGGGAAGACTGCCTTCAGGCGGGGCATCTGTCGTTGAATTCAAGATGTCGGGCTAAAGCGTCTGTGTGATAACTGCTTCTGTAGCGACGGTCTATGACCGTCGGCCTTGATTTCTCAAGAACTTCGGCGGTCATAGACCGCCGCTACAGCACGGAAATCGAAGTTATCACACAGACTCTAAAGCCCGCCGCTACAAAGGGCCTCGACTATCGAGTTCTTTCAGCAACGTCACAGATTTTGCTCACCGCAGACGATCGCATCCCCTTGGCGGCGGGTAGAAGATTGGCTAAACCCAGGGCGCCGTATTAAGAGCATTAGTATTTATTAAAAAGGTAGCATAATTTATGGTATTAAAAGTTTTGAACAGAGTTGTTGAAAACCTTGTGGAAAATTCTGGCCGTTATTAGAAATTTGGCCGGAAACTGACGGTGCGCTCCACATTGCACCACCATTTGAGCACTCGTGAAGAAAACCGGCGAGCTCGTGCCAGAATAGATCACGCCGCGCAGGCTTCGGCCAAAACCCATTCCACAATGTTCTATGGCGTCTTGCGGACCGTTGCCCTGGGGGGAACGGGCCGCGAGCAGCCGCGGTAGGCTGAAAGCTGAATGGCTGACCACCGACGCCTGGTTTAACTAAAGCAGGGGGTGTGGCGCCTTCAGCTTCACATTGATCACCTGGTTGGTTTTGGTGAGTTGAAATTCCTGGCTGAACGTCTGGTGGTCGGTTGCAGTTACAATCAGCCGGATGGTGCCGAGGGGAATGTCCGTGAAACGGTAGCGGCCTTGGGGATTGGTCTTGGCGCTGTATTCAATCAGCCCGCGTTTCTTCAGCCTTCCGCCGTGTTTATTAAATTGGAGGGTCAAACGGGCCTGGAAAATGGGGTGTTCGTTTGACGCCTCCCTCACATAAATAATCAAACTACTTCCGTTGCCCGATTGCGCCAGGGCCGGCTTGCCGGTGAGTAACCCTACCAGGATCGCGGCCACCGCCCACGCCGTGAATCGTATTCGCCCTGACCTTAAAGAGTTCACGGGCGCCTCCCGATGATTACGCCATCCCCTCATGGCAAGACTTCCGGCCGCACTGCAGGGACACGAACATCATAGCAAAATTTGAAGGGCCGCAATGGGACATTGGTTTTCCGCCTCGCGTCGCGGAGAATCCCAAGACTCCGGACATTGACTTGGAATGGGCCACTCCGCTAACGTGAAATCTTCGTGACGAATCTTGGGTTCGAGGGAAAAACGCCCCGGAAAGGCGCCATGGGATTTTCAACCGATGCGATTCACGCCGGCCAGGAGCCTGATGCCGCCACCGGCGCTATTATCGTGCCCATTTATCAGACCTCGACTTACGTGCAGCAAGCCCTCGGCAAGAACAAGGGCTACGAGTACTCGCGGACGTCGAATCCTACGCGCGCGGCGCTGGAGACGAACCTGGCGGCGCTGGAGGGTGGGAAGTTGGCTTTCGCTTTTGCCTCCGGCATGGCCGCAACCCATACTCTGATGAGCACGCTCAAGTGCGGCGACCACGTGGTGGCGGGACACAATCTTTACGGAGGCACGTTCCGCCTGTTTGAGATGGTGCTGAAGGATTTCGGACTCACGTTCAGTTACGCCAACACCTGCTGGCCGGATGAAATCCGCAAGGCCATTCGCCCCAACACCCGGATGCTGTTCATCGAAACGCCCACCAATCCCGTAATGGAAATCACGGACATTGCTACCGCCGCGGCCATCGCTCACCAGCACGGCATGACGCTGGCGGTGGACAACACCTTCATGAGCCCCTATTTCCAACGGCCCCTGGAGTTCGGGGCGGACTGCGTGGTGCATAGCACCACAAAATACCTGAACGGCCACAGTGACGGCGTGGGCGGCGCGCTGGTGATGAATGATGCCGGCTCGGCTGAGCGGATCAGGTTCCTGCAGAACGCCGCCGGCGCCATTATGGGTCCGTTTGACGCATGGTTGGTGCTACGGGGCGTGAAGACGCTGGCCGTGCGCATGGAGCGGCACAATCAAAACGGCATGGCCGTCGCTCAGTACCTCGAAAGGCACCCCAAGGTCCGGCGCGTCCACTATCCCGGCCTCGCATCGCACCCGCAGCACGAGCTCGCCAAACGGCAGATGAAGGGATTTGGCGGCATGATCTCGTTTGAGACCGGATCCCTGGAAAATGCGCGCGCCTTGCTGGGCGCGGTGCGCTTGTGCTCGCTCGCGGAAAGCCTGGGTGGAGTGGAAACGCTGATCTCACATCCAGCCACGATGACGCACGCCAGCGTTCCGACTGAAGAGCGGATTCACCTCGGCATCACGGACGGCTTGGTGCGCATTTCCGTGGGAATCGAAGACGTCGATGACCTGATCGCAGACCTCGACCAGGCGTTAGCCAAGATGGGGTAGGGATACCGCGCGGGTGGTTGCGGGACGCGCCAGAAGGGCGCGGTTTTAACCGTGCCCTTGCGGCCACCGCGCCAAGCTTACGAATGCTTCAGATTAGTCCTCCTCTCCCACGCGCTTCACCGAACCCTCCAGCCAGCTCAGGTAATCCTGTGAGCCGTCAACCACCGGCAGGCAGATGATCTCCGGCGTCTTGTAGCTCGAAACCTTCTTGACTTGGGCTTCGATTTCCCGGAACCGACGGCGCGTGCTCTTGGCGAACAGCAAGCACTCCCGGTCATCCTCAATCTGGCCCTGCCAGCGGTAGATCGACCGAATGGGATGGACAATGTTGACGCAGGCCGCGAGCTCCGACTGAACAAGCTGCCGGGCAATTTTTTTCGATTCCCGCAAATTACGCGCCGTAATGAGGACCACGATCTTATCCGTCACAGGCTCAAACCTCCGCGCCTAAACTCAAACCCATATTGCATGGCCAGCGACCCAAAGATACAATGGCCGTGTCATGAGCGGCAATCCCATTCATTTCGGCACTTCGGGCTGGCGCGGGATCATCGCGGAGGACTTTACGTTCGCCAACCTCCGCCTGGCCTCGGCAGGCATCGCCCAATATCTTCTGACCCGCTCCGGACGGCCGCGCGTCATCGTGGGCTACGACACGCGATTCCTGTCAGAAAAGTTCGCGGCAGCTTCGGCGGAAACGCTGGCTTCGCACGGCGTCGAAGTCCATTGCACCAACCGGCCTCATCCGACGCCAGCCCTTGCCCATGACATCATCGCCAACCATCTGGATGGCGGTGTCAACATCACGGCCAGCCACAATCCCGCCGAATACAACGGCCTAAAGTTCTCGGCGGCGGATGGCGGCCCCGCTCTTCCCGAAGTGACCCGGGAAATCGAAAAGTATGCGAGTTTGGTGCTGGCCGGTGAATACTCGCTGCGCGGTCCAAACTTCACTGCGCCATTAAAGAGCGGGGGCGACCCACGCCCCGCTTATCTTGAAGAAATGCGGCATAAGGTGGACCTGAAGACGATTGCCGGGGCGCGGCTCAAGATTGCTTACGATCCGCTTTACGGAACAGCGCGGGGGTACCTGGATGAGCTTCTGCGGGAGGCGGGGGCTGAAGTTCAGGTTCTGCATGACTACCGCGACGTGCTGTTCTCCGGCACCGGTCCTGATCCCAGCGCCGCGAACCTCACGGAACTCGGGGCGAAGGTGAAGAAGGGCGGTTTCTCTTTGGGAGTGTCCACCGACGGCGATGCGGACCGTTTTGGCGTGGTCGATGCTGACGGCGCCTGGATTCATCCGAATTATGTGTTGGCTCTGCTCGCCGATTATCTGATCGAGGTCCGGAAAATCCCGGGCGGACTGGCTCGCAGCGTGGCCACCACGCACCTGATGGACGCGGTGGCGAAGTATCACCACGTTCCGATTTACCAGACCCCGGTGGGCTTCAAATACATCGGCGAACTCATCAAGCAGGAGAAGATCGCGCTCGGGGGCGAAGAAAGCGCGGGCATGAGCATTCGCGGCCACGTTCCGGAAAAGGATGGCATCCTGGCCGGCCTGCTGATGGCCGAGGCCGTGGCCCAGCGCGGGCTTTCCGTGCGCCAGCAAATCGAAGCCCTGTTTAAGAAAGTGGGAGCTTTTTATTCGGAACGTGTTAACCTCGCCTTGAAGCCCGGCGTGCAGAAGCAGCTCGTCGAGAAGTTGAAGCGCGACTGGGACCGCATCGATTCCCACCGTGTGCGGCAGGTGGACCGGACCGACGGCCTGAAGATGATCTGCGAAGACGGATGCTGGGTGTTGATGAGACTCTCCGGCACGGAGCCGGTGGTTCGGGTCTATTGCGAAGCGGCGTCGCCACAGGAATTGAACGCGCTGGTGGAATCAGCCAAGAAGTTCGCGCTGAATCCCTAGCCGCTCCGGCCATGGACTGGAGGGAACTGTCGATTTCAGCGGCGATCAGAGAGAAAACCTTTGCAGCGGCAAAAGGACGTTCGAGAATTTGACGGAGCGGAGACGCCGGTCAACACCCTGCGCCGCGGTTTGCTGCTGGCGCTGCTGCTGATCTTCGTGGCCTTCGCCGTTCACGAAATTTTCGGAGACCATGGCTGGCTGGCGCTCCGCCACCAGCGGCGCCAGGTGCAAGCGATCCAACAGCGGATTCAACAGCTCAAGCAGCAGAACCATCAGCTTCAGAAAGACGTGCAGGGGCTCAAGTCCGACCCGCACACGATTGAACGATATGCGCGCGAGCAGATGCACTTCGCGCGGCCCGGCGAAATCATTTACACCTTCCCGAAGCATCCGCCAGGTTCAAACCCTCCGGCCGCTGCTAAAAACCCAGATCCCAAGAAGTGAATTGGAGCTTGCCGGAGAGAGTTTCGCGTTGGACCCACGCCGCCCCGAAATTGCCCCGGCCTGGCCGTCGACCGGTCATGCGTTGCCCGTGTCAGGGCACAAGCATCTAACGCACGACGCCGGCGAGGGGACTTGAAGCGGTGGCGTAAAGTCTTTTGGGGATGCGCCCGGCAAGATAAGCCTTGCGGCCGGCCGTCACCGCGTCACGCATGGCTTCCGCCATCATCACCGGATCCTCCGCTGCGGCGATGCCGGTGTTCATGAGCACCGCGTCCACTCCGAGCTCGAGAGCGACAGCGGCGTCGGAAGCGGTTCCAACTCCGGCATCCAAAATCAGCGGCACCGCCGTAATCATCTCGCGCAGGATGCGAATGTTGGAGACGTTCTGAATGCCCAAGCCGGAGCCAATGGGCGCGCCCAGCGGCATCACCGCGGCGGCGCCCGCGTCAATCAACCGCTTGGCGGCGATTAAATCGTCATTGGTATAAGGCAGCACTACGAAGCCCTCGCGCACCAGGATTTCCGTTGCCTTAATCAACTCGAAATTATCCGGAAAGAGAGTTTTTTCGTCACCGATGACCTCAAGCTTCACCCAATGGGAAAGTCCCACCTCGCGCCCCAGGCGCGCCGCCCGCACCGCTTCGTCGGCGCTATAACAGCCGGCGGTGTTAGGCAGAATGAAGTACTTTTCGCGGTCGATATAATCGAGCAGAGACTCCTTGGCGCGATCGGTCAAATTCACGCGACGCACGGCGACCGTCACGATCTCCGCTCCCGAAGCATTCAGGGCGCGAGCCGTTTCCTGAAAGCTCTTGTATTTCCCGGTACCAACGATCAGGCGCGAGCGGAACTCCCGATCCGCAATTTTCAGAACATCGCTGTCCATGGATTTCCTTCCAACCCATTGTAGCGGCCCCGCCCACCAAATTCAATCGACGCGTCCCGGGTCGAACGTCAGGACATGAGCTCCGACCCTCCCGTCCGGCGGAATCTCAGGTTAGACCTCAAGGACTGCCACCGTCATCGTCTCCCCTTCCTGGTGCGGGGCTGCCGCCACCTGGCATGGCCAGGATGCCCACTTTGCCGCCTGGCAGCAGTTCCACCTCCGGGGCATAAAGCCCGAGGAACTTCCGCCGCCACCAAATCCCTTCCCGCCTTTTCGCCGCGAGACCGGTAAACCAGTACTGCCAGATCACGGCACGGACCATGCGCGGCGGAGTTCCGGGAAACGGGTTTCCGGCAAAGAGTGACAGGACGCTCGCGTCATTTTGCAGCAGCAGGATTTCCGTGCGCACCACGAACGGATATTGCCTCCAGGTGGCGAGCGAGGCAAACCACAGGTTCCAGTCAAATCGCGGTTGGTACGGCGCGTAGAAACGGGGCGCCTGGCGCAGATTCTGGGGTTTGTAGCGGAAGGGGTACGCTTCCCAACGGACGCCATCCTGTGACCCCTGGAATTCAATCTCGTAACGGGCCGTGGTCATGACGGCGAACAGGCCGTACTGGTTGGCGATTCTAAAGGGCTCGAGGGCGGTAGCCGGAGTCCCGGGCAAGGGGAGCCACGGAGCCATGAGGCCCAGCAGCAGAGCCGTATCCACATAGAAAACCCAGGTCAGCAGAAATGCCGTCACCACCAGCGTAAAATGCCGCCAGGCAGAAGAGAGAGCCAGTCCCAGGCCGGGTGTCGAAGAAACGTGGGCCGGCGGAGTCTCCATCGAATTCCCGAAACCGCTTCCGCTCTTCCCCGCCGTCACCGTTGCCATGGCTTCTGGCGCGGCCCGCTTCGAAAGCTTGCGCAGTCGGGCAACGGCCCCAAGGATGAAACGGTCATCAAGAAGCAGAATGCCGAGCGCCAAAACCAGGTGATTAAGAAACGCCAGGTTGGCCGTAAGGATGATGCCCATCTGGAAGGGCGTGACGATGAAAAAGCAGAGAATGCGAATACGCCGGGGGCAGAAGAGCATCCACACCACACCCAGCTCAATCACCAGCGTCGCCAGCGCCAGAGCGGCGTTAATGGCATGGGGCATCTGCTGGGCATACCAGCCGATCCAGTTCGGCAGCGGGCCGTTGGCGTAGTAATCGTACAAGGCCGTCAGGCTCCGCCAGTGTGGGTCGTGGCTGGCCATCTTCACCAGGCCCGACTCGAAATAGATCCTGAACCAGAGCCATTGGAGTAAAAACAGGCTGGCTCGCGACGGCGGGTGCGATTTACCCAATCGCGGCCGGAAGCCCGGAGGCGCGAAAAACAGGCAGAGGAATCCTGCCGCCAGAAGCATGCCGTCGGATTGATAGGAGGAAAAATCCTGCGCGGCGCTGACGAAGGAGAGATACGTCAAAAGGCAAACGAAGACGGAGCCTCGCGGCCAGAGATTCAAGATCAAGGCTACCGAGGCGGCGAGTCCGGCCCAACATAACAAGCTCAGCGCCAGCGGCCCGCTACCCATCCACAGCAAAGACGGCACGAACCAATAGCGGAGCAGCCCCAGGCTGTGGGCGACCGTCTGCAAATACCAGGCGGCAGGAAGAATGCCCTCCGGACCGATGAGTCCTCGAATTTGAAAGAGGAGTGAGTAGAAGGCAGAAAAGAAAATCAGGCCGAGGGCGCGGAGGAAGAGCCAGCGCGGCCATAACCGTCCGGGACCCGGGCGAGGCCCCGGCCCGAAAAGCCAGTGGATCACCGCAAGCGGGGTGGGATTCATGAAAGGTTCGAGACGAAGTGGCGGTCAAATTAGCCCGAATTATTCGCGGAGCCAATGGAAAAATCGGAAGGGCGGCGCTTTAACCCTGCCCTTCCTTTCCCGGTCAAGACATTCATGAATAATCCAGCTTCGATCTGCGGATCAGGCCTTGGCTGTGGCGGTCTGCTCCTCGGGCTGCCGCCGGTAAATTTCTTCAATCGTCTCGCGGAAATGCTCCTCCACCACGTACCGCTTGACCTTCTGCGTAGCGGAGAGTTCCCCTGCCTCCACGGTGAATTCACGCGGGATGAGCGCGATCTGGCGGATCCTCTCGAACGGCGCGAGATTCTTCACCACTTCATCCACTTGTTGTTGCATGAAACCCAGAATCTGCGGATGCTGCAGCAGATCGGCGCGGCTCTTGGCAGCGATACCGCGGGCGCGCCCATACTCTTCGAGACGGGCGAAGTTCGGCACCATGAGCGCGCTGACGAATCGCCGCGAGTCTCCCACCGCCATGATCTGCATAACGTAGGGATGCCCCTGAAACAGGTTTTCAAGCTTTTCAGGCGCCACGAACTTTCCGCCCGAAGTCTTGAACAGGTTTTTCTTGCGCCCGGTGATGGTCAGGAAGCCCTCCGCGTCCAGATTTCCCAAGTCGCCGGTCTGAAACCAGCCATCGGCAAAGGCCGCGCGGTTTTCTTCGTCGCGGTGGTAGTAGCCGGGCGTGACGTTTGGACCGCGCACCAGGATTTCCCTGCCGGTTCGGCCTTCCGCGTCTATCGTCTCCTGGCCGAGCTTCACCTCGATGCCAGAGATGATCTTTCCCACCGTTCCCAGCTTCACCGCGCCGGGGCAGTTCACCGCGATCACCGGAGAAGTCTCCGTCAGCCCGTAGCCTTCATACACCGGCAAGCCTACGGCAAAAAAGAATTCCGCCAGATCTCTTGAGAGCGGCGCCGATCCGGAGATCAGCAGCCGCAGTCTTCCGCCGAGGCGATCCCGCACCTTGCGGCACACCAGCCGGTCCGCCAACGCGTGCTTCCATTTCGAAGAACCCCTGGGCGTCCGGCCTTCGAGGCTTGCCAGAGCCCATTCGCGGCCTACGCGGATGCCCCAGTGAAAGAGCTTTTGGACGGGCCGGGGCTTGGCGCTCACCGTCTCCATACTTTTTTCATATACTTTCTCAAGAACGCGTGGCACCACCGCCATCAGCGTAGGGCGCACTTCCAGAATGTTCTGGGCAAGCGTGTCCACGCGCTCCGGGTAAGCGATCGCGGTCCCTTGCCAGAATGCGTAGAAATCGAGCATCCGCTCGAAGATGTGAGAGAGCGGCAGGAAAGACAATCCCGTGTCCCGCTGGTCGAGCGAAAAGATTCCAGAGCAGGCAAGAACGTTGGAGACGATGTTGGCATGGGTCAGGACGACGCCCTTGGGATTGCCGGTTGTGCCCGAGGTGTAAAGGATGCTGGCAACATCCTCCGGCTTCACGCGGTCGGCGCGCTCACGAAAGGCGCCGTCGGGCCTCGGCTCGCGGTCCAAGCTGCGGCTTAAGACCACGCGCCAATCCTGGACATCCTTGGCCTCGGCCGGAGGTTGGTCCATTGAGATCACGAACCGAAGCTGCGCTGGATCGAGCCGCATCCTCAAGACCTTCTCGAGTTGCTGGCGGGTGGAAAGAACCATACCTTTCGCTCCGGAGTCCCGGAGAATGAGATCAATATCGGCGGCGGGAAGCGTCGGATAGAGTGGAACCGTAATGGCGCCAAGCCCCAGAAGCGCATAGTCCGTCAGCGCCCACTCCACGCGGTTTTCGGACAAGATCGCCACGCGGTCGCCCCGGCCCACGCCAAGCTGTTCCAGGGCGAGCGCCAGTCCCGCTACCTTGCGGAGCGCTCCATGCGAAGAGACCGGAATATACTTTCCATAGTTCCTACACAGGAAGGCGTGCGTCCGGGGACGGCGATCCACCGAATCGAGGAACAGGCCGGACAGTGTACTCACCGGACTAGCAGCGGAATTTGCTAGGTTCATTCTGGGAAATTCTTCAACGTGAGTTCATCGCAACAAAAATACTGGCACATTTCCCGCTGGCCGGACCAATTATTTTATCGCGTGGATCGCGGATGGGAAAGTCGATTGCAGCAGGGATAGAGAAGAACTGGACCCGATGCGGATGGCATCCATCGTTTCAGGCGCGCCTGAAGACAAAGGCCGAAGGGTTAACGCCAATGGCACGACGAATCGTGAGAATTAGCCACGCCCCGAAGAACTCCGGCGGCTTCAGCGGCTCGCGCGGAAGAAGCGCGCCAGTTCCTTGCGGGCTTCAATCTGGTTCTGGATGAGCTCGGTAGAATAGCCGGAATCGGGGCAAAGATTCAGAATTCGTTCCAGCAGGTTGTGGGCCTCATTCAAACGGCCTACAGCACGGTAGCTATCCACCAGGTAAAGCATCGCCAGAGAATTGTCCGGCGATCGCCGCAGGCTTTCTTCGAGGAGTTGCACGGAGCGCTGCTTGTCCCCTCCCTTGAAGAAAGGAAGACGGTAATCCATGCGGCCGAGCGCCACCAGTGCCGCCGCCTCTTCAAAGTTCGGGTCAATTCTTGCGGCCGCCTCCATCTGGGTGCGGATCTTATCAACCATCCGCAGACCTTCGAGAAAGTTTGAACTCTCAGCCAGCAGGCCATAGCTGGCGCCCAACCAGAAATGGCCTTCCACGCGGTTGGCCTGCAGAGCCACCGCCTTCTCTCCTGCTGCCACCGCCTGTTGAAACAGACGCCGCTGTTCGTCGCCTTTTGAGAAGCGGCCCAGGTAGTTATAAAACTTCGAAACGCGCCACCAAGCATCGTAGTTGCGTTGATCTTTGGCTACCACGTCTTGAAGGATATGCAGCCCCGTGTACACGTTGGCCAGATTGCGCCGGCCCAGGTAATAGTCATCCGCCTGATAAACCGGATTGGATAAAATCTGCCGTGGCGGGGTCGCCGTGCCGGACGCCGCGGGGGCGGATTTCAACGCCGCCGCGCTGAACAACATTCCCCCCAGCGTCAAAACTAAAACTCGCCGAATGATGACGGCGTTTAGAAAGCCCATCCTGATCTTCATAACTTGATGAATGCGGAATTCTTCCTTTCTGTATAGACCGGTCCGGTCCTGGCGCCCATCGGGCAGGCGTACTTAAATAAGCATCGGCAGCCCAATACGAATCCATGAGCTTCGTCCCTTCGCTGTAGCGCCGCTCGGCGCCCGCCCCGCTGCAAAACGGGGAGCGGCGGATTTCGCCGGTCATACACCGGCGCTACAGCAGCCAAACTGCACCACCATCTGCCGGCCTTTTGATTTGCGCGGCATTGAGCTAAGATGCTGGAAGAGATAACCAGGATGGCATACGTCACCGAAAAATCTCAAGCAGGCTCGATGGCCGAAGCACCCACGCCCGGCCGGGTCCGCGCCCCTCGCGGCACGAACCTCGCCTGCAAGGGCTGGCAGCAGGAAGCAGCGATGCGGATGCTGATGAATAACCTCGATTCCGACGTTGCCGAGCGTCCCCAGGATTTAGTTGTGTACGGCGGAACGGGGAAGGCCGCTCGCAACTGGGAATGTTTCCATGCCATCGTTCGGACGCTCCAGGGCCTGGGAAATGATGAAACGCTGCTGGTGCAATCCGGCAAGCCCGCCGGCGTGTTCCGCACCCACGACTGGGCGCCTCGCGTCCTCATTGCCAACGCCAATCTCGTCGGCCATTGGTCCAACTGGGAAAAGTTCCGCGAGCTGGAACGCCTGGGCCTGACCATGTATGGCCAGATGACCGCCGGCAGTTGGATTTACATTGGCACGCAAGGGATCCTCCAGGGAACGTTTGAAACCTTCGCTGCCGCCGCACAAAAGCACTTTGGGAGCGACCTCTCCGGCAGACTGGTGGTGACCGGCGGCATGGGTGGCATGGGTGGGGCTCAGCCGCTAGCCGCCACGCTCAACGGAGCGGCCTTTCTGGGGATCGAAGTCGATTCTGAAAGAATCCTGCGCCGCATCCGCAGCGGTTACTGTGACATTTGTGTCAACGACCTGGGCGAGGCGCTGCGCATTTTGAAAAACGCCATCCGCCAGAAGCAGGCGGTTTCCGTGGGTTTGGTTGGAAATTGCGCGGACGTCATTCCGGAGCTGGCGCGGCGTGGCATCGTGCCCGATCTGCTCACCGATCAGACCAGCGCCCACGATCCGCTGAACGGCTATATCCCCGCCGGCCTTACGCTGGAACAGGCGGCCGAGCTGCGCCGGCAGAATCCCCAGGATTACCTCAAGCGATCGTACGAGTCCATTGCCCGGCATGTTACGGGAATGCTCGATCTGCAGCGCCTGGGCTCCGCAACCTTTGATTATGGGAACAACATCCGCACCATGGCTTTCGAACACGGCGGCATCAAGGACGCTTACAACTTCCCCGGCTTTGTTCCCGCTTACATCCGGCCGCTATTCTGCGAAGGCCGTGGGCCTTTCCGCTGGGTGGCGCTCTCCGGCGAGCCTTCGGACATCTTCCGCACGGACGACCTGGTCCTCGAAATGTTTCCGGAGAACCCCATTCTCTCGCGATGGATCCGCCTGGCCAGGAAATACGTCAAGTTTCAGGGCCTGCCGGCGCGCATCTGCTGGCTGGGTTACGGCGAGCGCGCCGAGTTCGGTGGGCGCCTCAATGATCTGGTGGCGCGCGGTGAGCTGAAGGCGCCCATCGTCATGGGCCGCGATCATCTGGACTGCGGCTCCGTGGCTTCTCCCTTCCGCGAGACGGAGAGCATGAAGGATGGAAGCGACGCCATCGCGGACTGGCCACTCTTGAACGGGCTGCTCAACACCGCCTCGGGTGCGAGCTGGGTTTCCATTCATAACGGCGGAGGAGTGGGGATTGGATACTCGCTGCACGCCGGGCAAGTGACGGTGGCGGACGGCACCAAGGAAATGGCGGTTCGCATCGAGCGCGTGCTTACCAATGACCCTGGCATCGGCATCGCCCGCCACGCCGACGCCGGCTATCACCAGGCCGTCCAGTTCGCCCGAGACCGGAAAATGCAGACACCCCTGGTGGGTTAAGTCGCGTCTTGGCGCCCCCGTGAGGCTTACCCATTAAAACGACACCAAATGTTGTAGCGGCGGTCGAAGTTTACCCTGGCAGGGGCCGCCGGTTTTTCGGCGCTCCCCGCTTGCTGCGGGGCAGGCGCCGAGCGCCGCTACAGAGAGATCTGTCACGCTAATTGGCGATCCCAATAGCTCAACGTTGGCTTCCGGCCTCAGCGGGCAGTCTTCCAGCTCGCGAGATCAAGTCAGTGTGAAAAACGGCTCGACGGGCCTTCGTGCCTCAGCTTTTCTTCGCGCTCACGGCGAAGAATGCCGCCACTTCCTGGTGGACTTTCTTGCTCTTGCAATAGGGGCAGCCGAAGGTTCCCTTGGAATATTTCTCCAGGTTCATTTGAAGAGTAAACTTCTTCTTGCACTCTTTACATACAAATTGATATTGAGGCATGTAACGACTCCTTCGTGCTGAACTCGATTATATTCTACCAGACGCTCCGGAGCATTCCAACGTGCCCCCGATGAACCCGCCCCTGTTCCTCCATCACGCCGCTCAACTCTTGACGTTGGCTGGATCGCCGGCTCCGCGGCGGGGTCGCGCCTTGGGCCGGCTGGGGCTGATCGAAGGCGGCGCCGTACTCACCCAGGGCGAACAAATCCTGGGCGTGGGCGCCACTCGGGAGCTGGCTCGAGAAGCAAAAAGGCTCCATGCCCGGCCTATCGATTGCTCGGGCCGCGTAGTGATGCCCGGCTTTGTCGATTCCCACACGCATCTGGTGTTCGCGGCAAGCCGTGTGGAAGATTTTGCCCTTCGTGTCAGCGGCAAAAGCTACCAGGAGATTGCGGCGGCAGGCGGGGGCATCCGTTACTCAGCTCGCAGGTTGCATCGGGCCTCGCCAGCAGAGCTCGTCCGGCAAGCCACTGGATTCCTGAATGAGATGGCAGCCCACGGCGCCACAACCGTCGAAGTGAAATCGGGTTACGGCCTCGACATTCAGAGTGAGTTGAAGATTCTGGAAGCGATCGGCGAGCTCAAAAAGCATTCTCCCCTCGAACTCGTTTCAACTCTGCTTGCGGCACATGCCCTTCCCCCAGCGTATCAAAACCGCCCGGCGCAATTCGTCGATCGCATCATCCGGCATCTGATCCCTGAAGTGGCCCACCGCAAGCTCGCGGAATTCATTGACTGCTTTTGCGAGCGGGGCGCTTTCGGTCCGCAGCAATGCCGGCAGGTGCTGGAAGCGGGGGCCCGAGCTGGGTTACGGCCTCGGATTCATGCCGAGCAACTGAGCCACTTCGGAGGAACCCGGCTGGCCATCGATCTCGGCGCGACATCCGCCGATCATCTGGATCACGTGACGCCGGCTGAAATCCACGCCCTTGCCCGTTCCGACGTGGCGGCCACGCTGGTTCCCGGCGCCAATTTTTTCCTGGGCCTCAATCGATACGCTCCTGCCCGCCGCCTGATCGACGCCGGCGCGGTGGTCGCTCTGGCCACGGATTTCAACCCCGGCACCTGTCCCTGCCTGAACATGCAATTTATTCTTTCACTCGGCTCGTTGGCGTTAAGCATGACGCCAGCGGAGTCGATTGGTGCCGCGACGTTGAATGCCGCCTATGCCTTGGGCCGTGCGGATCGCGTGGGATCTATCGAACCGGGAAAGCAGGCGGACCTTGCGGTGATGGATGTGGACGATTACCGCAAGATCGCCTACTACTTCGCTTCCAATCATTGTGTGCTCACGGTGAAGCGCGGCCGGGTGATTTATGAGAAGCCATCAGCCTTCAGCGACCAGCGCTCAGCATTCAGCCGTTGGCGTTCGACAAACCGAGCACCGGGTATGCCTTTCTGCTGAATGCTGATCGCTGAAGGCTGAGTGTTGCTCGTTCTAAAAAGGAGTTTTCATGCAGGTTCGCAAGCAGGATGCTTTGGATTACCACTCCAAGTGGCGCAAGGGAAAAATCGAAATCTCGCCCACCAAGCCTTGCATGACGCAATGGGACCTGAGCTTGGCTTACACGCCGGGCGTGGCCGAACCCTGCCTTGAGATCGCTCGCGACGCGGAACTGGGTTATGAGTACACGGCCAAAGCCAATCTGGTGGCGGTGGTCACGAACGGCACTGCCGTGCTCGGCCTCGGCAACATCGGGCCGCTTGCCGGCAAACCCGTGATGGAAGGCAAGGCGGTTCTCTTCAAGCGATTTGCGGATATCGATGTCTTCGACCTGGAAATCAATTCCCTCGAGCCGGAGGACATGATCCGGGTCTGCCGTTTGATTGAACCGACCTTTGGCGGGATCAATCTGGAAGACATTCGCGCCCCGGAGTGCTTCGTGATTGAGCAGACGCTGCGCGGCCAACTCTCGATCCCCATCTTCCACGACGACCAGCACGGCACCGCCATCATCTCCGGAGCGGCGCTCTTGAATGCCCTGGAAATCGCCGGCAAGGAGATCGGCAAGGTCCGTGCCGTTTTTAACGGGGCCGGAGCCGCGGGCCTCTCCACCGCGGACCATTACGTGCGCCTGGGCGTGAAGAAGGAAAACATCATTTTATGCGATGTGGACGGCGTGATCTACGACGGGCGTGGAAAAGGCATGAATCCTTATAACTCCCGCTACGCCGTTAAGACCGCCATGCGAACGCTGGGCGAAGCGCTACGGGATGCGGATATCTTTGTGGGACTGTCCGTGGGAGGATGCGTCACTGCCGAAATGGTGCGATCCATGGCGGCTCGGCCCATCATCTTTGCGATGGCCAACCCCGAGCCCGAGATCAGCTATGACGCTGCGAAATCCGCGCGGCCCGACGCCATTGTGGCCACCGGCCGCTCCGACTTTCCAAACCAGGTCAATAACGTCCTGGGATTTCCCTTCATCTTCCGGGGAGCTCTGGACGTGCGCGCCCGAGCCATCAATGAGGAAATGCAAATTGCCGCCACGCGGGCCCTGGCCGCCATCGCCAAGGAGGACGTGCCGGACTCCGTGCTTCGCGCCTACGGCGTGGGCAGTCTGCAGTTCGGAGCGGAATACTTCATTCCCAAGCCTTTTGACCCGCGCGTCTTCATCTGGGAATCGTCCGCGGTGGCGGAGGCGGCGATGACAAGCGGCGTGGCGCGCATCCAGATTGATCTGGACGCCTATCGCCACCAGCTTTCCCGCCGTCTGGGCCGCACCTCCGAAGTAATGCAGGGCGTCCACAGCCGCGCCCGGTCCGCTCCCAAGCGCATCGTGTTTTCCGAAGGTGAGCATCCGAAAATCATCCGCGCCGCTCATCAGATCATTGAGGAGGGCATCGCGCGACCCGTTCTGCTCGGCCGGCCTGAAATCATCGAGGCCAGAGCCAAAGAGCTGGGTCTTTCCGTCTTAGGTTTGGAAATCGCTCAACCGGAGAGCGCCGCGAAATTGAAGGACTATGCCGCCGAGCTGTACCGGCTGCGCCGGCGTCGAGGGATCACGCGCAGCGAAGCTCAAGAACAAATTCTGAATCCCAATTATTTCGGGGCCATGATGGTGCGCATGACCGATGCTGACGGTCTGCTGGCGGGCGTTTCCCAGCATTATCCAGACACCATCCGTCCCGCTCTCGCCGTCATCAACACCCGGCCGGGGGTGCAGCGAGTTTGCGGTGTTTACGTGATCCTCACCAAAAAGCAGGTGTTCTTTTTCGCAGACACCACCGTGAACATCGAGCCCTCCCCGGAGGAGTTGGCCGAAATCGCCACCCTCGCCGCGGAAGTGGCGCGGGAATTTAGCTTTGAGCCGCGCGTCGCCATGCTTTCCTTTTCCAACTTCGGCAGCACGCGCCACCCCGCCACGGAGAAGGTGCGGTTGGCCACTGAGATCGTGAAGCGGCGGGCGCCGGACATGTGCGTGGATGGCGAAATGATGGCGGATACTGCGGTAACCCCGGAATTGCTGAGCGAGGATTATCCCTTTTCGACACTCCGAGGGGGCGCGAACGTCCTGATTTTTCCCGACCTGAACGCCGCCAATATCGCCTATAAGTTGATGATGCGCATTGGTGGAGCCGAGGCGCTGGGACCGATCCTGATGGGGCTGTCGAAACCCGTTCACGTGCTGCAGCGCGGGGCGGCCGTGGAAGAGATCGTCAACATGGCCGCCATCGCCGTGGTCCATGCGCAGGCAAATGAGAGGGAGCGGCAGCAGGTTTCAGCAACCTCCTGAAACGTCGGTGGAGTGGCGGTTCGGTTTGGCTGCTGTAGCGGCGGTCTGCGACCGCCGGAATCGCGACGGTCATAGACCGCCGCTACAGCCCAAATCGCGCGGGCACAAGGCCGGCCGCTACAGCCCGAATCGCGCGGGCACAAGGCCCGCCGCTACATCGAACCCGTGAGCTGGATCATCTCAGCTTCCGGCGAAGGCAGGCCGCAGCGTGTGCGAGCTGGTCACCTTCCCACCGTTTGAAACGTGCGTGTTCACCAACTCGCCGACGTAGCGTGCGAGTTCGGCGTCATTGCTGCCGACCAAGATGGTCACCGAACCGGAAGGCGCATTGAGGGCGCCCACAACCCCAGGCGCCAGAGCCGGCGGTGCGGCCGCCACATCGCTGGCGGTTGCGGAGGAGCGAGGACCGAGTCCGCCGCTCCCGGAAGCCGCCGAATCTACGGATATGGCGCCACCAGCCATTCCGGCAGCGCCCCCCACCACCGCCCACTCCGCGGCAGAGGTGAATGCGGCGGTTGCGGCGGGAAAGTTCATCTCCGCAATGCGCAGGAAACCCAGGGCCGTGGCCTTCACCGCCTGTAACTCGGCTTCGGCGCTGATCGAAGCCGCGAGCTGCTTCAACACCATTTCCATCGATGCGGCGAAGGACGTTCCGTAGACCATTGCCGCGGCCAGCGACGCCGCGAATCCTCGCTCCAGGTTGGAAAACGCCACTTCGGAAACCAACCCCAGATTCTGAAGAGAAGCCGCGGCTGCCTGCAACGCAGGCGGCAACTGATCTCCAAACGTGACAAAGCTCTGGAGCATGCGCGAGTATTGGGTAGCCCCGGCTTCGGCAAGCGCCATCCCTCGCGTCAAGCTCTGCAGCGAGGTCCGGTGCTGGTCCGCCGCCTGCGCCGCTTGCTTCTGCTGGTCAGCAACATCCTTCAAGTTCTGAATTTCTTCGCGGTATGCGTCGTTATTGCCCCGTGACGGCATAAGGAAACCTCCTTGTGCAGGGAAGGGCGGGGGTTTTAAATCCGCCGTAACGAGCGCTTCGGCTTCTTGGGTTAAGAGAAGAGCGCGTCTGCGGCAGGGTTAAAACCCCGCCCTTCCGTCTTGGCACTGACGATGGTGAGAAATCCGGATTGACGAAAACGGCTCCTGGCCCTTTCGGGGTCAAAGCCTAAATGCGAGGTTACTATGGAGTATACACGCTGATTACTTATTTGTCAACAATAAAATCAGGCGGGAAAAAGCCGCGGGACCTGCGTCCTGAGTCTCTCATCGGCCATCACGGCTTGGCTTGTCCGGGTCGAACCGTGGAAGCTCCAGAGCGCGCGGCGGGCGGAGCGCAGGACTGGCGGACGATCAACTGCGTGGAAAGAGTCTGGGCGCTGCCGGTGGCAATGCGCCCCTCAATCTGCTCAATCAGCAGGCGCGCGGCGGCCATGCCGATCTCCCGCGCCGGCTGTCGGACCATGGTAATTTGCGGCCGCAGCAACGGCGCCCAGTAGAAATCATCGAAGCCCACCAGGCTGACCTCCTCGGGACAAAGCGTCTTCAGCTCCTGGATGGCCTGAAAGGCGCCGAGCGTCATCATGTTGTTGGTGCAAAAAATGGCGGTGGGGCGGTTGGGCAGCGTGAGCAACTCGATCGCTTCCCGGTGGCCGCTGACCATGCCGTTGTCTCCCCGGCGCACCAGCGTGCCGTCAACGTGAACCCGTCCGCTACGCAGGGCGCGGCGATAGCCTTCGAGCCGGTCGGCAGCGGTGGGCGCCGTCTCCGGCCCGGCAATAATGCCGATGCGGCGGTGGCCCAGGCTCATCAGATAGCGCGTGGCGTCGAAGGCCGCCACCACGTTGTCCACCCCCACGTGTCCCGCCGCCGCGTCGTGGGCAAAGCGGTCCGCATACACCACCGGGATATCCCCCAGTAAATCCCGGAGGTTTCCGCTCTTTTCATCTACCGCTGGAATGCGGATGACGCCATCCACCCGGCGCCGGTGGAACGTATCCAGATAGACCTGCTCCTCCGCCCAGCGGTCGCGTGAATCGCCGATCAGCAAAGTGTAGTGCGCGGCGGAGGCGTAATCCTTCATGCCCTGTAGAACTTCCGTGTAAAAGCTGTTGGAAAGGTCGGGAACCACCACTCCCAGCGTGTGGGTGCGTTGCAGCCGAAGGCCGCGAGCCAGATCGTTCGGGCGGTAGCCCAGCCGCGCAATGGCGCGCTGAATGCGGAGGCGCATGGCCGCGCTCACGTAGTCCGTGTTGTTGATCGCGGCCGAGACGGTGGAGACGGAGGCTCCCGCAATCCGGGCGACGTCCCGAATCGTGACATGCCTGGCGGCGCGCGTCGCTCTTCCCTTGATCAGACGCTTGCGGGGAGGTGGCTGAAGTCTGTTTGCCGGTTTCATGGCTGCGTTCCGCCAAAAGGTCCCAGCGGCGGAAAACAGCATACCATCCTGCCCGGAATAATGCTGCCTGAGATGAAATGAACGGGCCGGCCCGTTTGGTTTTGCAACGGCGGTGCCCCCTCGGTCGCTATTGACTTTAAGACGCTTCGGCGCTGGGGACAGCGCCGCTACAGCAAACTGTACTACCACGGATGGTGTCGACAATGTATATATGCAGCGTATATACTCTCAATTATGGCGACTACCAAGGTCTTTCGAAGCGGCAATTCCAAGGCCGTGAGGATTCCACGTCAATTCCAAATCCCAACGGGAGCAGTAGAAATCTTCCAGCGCGGGGACGAATTGGTGGTGCGGCAGAAACCGCGTAATTTGGCCCAGGCTTTTGAATTGCTCACTGGACTGTCCAAGGACTTTTTCAGCAAAGGCCGCAGACAGCCCAGGGCGGATAAGCGGGTTCGTCTCTAGTGCAATACCTGTTGGACACTGATATCTGCATTTACATTGCGAGGCAGCGGCCTGTTTCAGTACTGGCTCACTTGCGACGCTTGCACCCGGGCGACGTAGGCATGTCTGCCGTCACTTATCTGGAGCTTGCCTACGGCGCCTGGAAAAGCCGCCAGATCGAATCGAACCTGGAAAGCATCGAGCAATTGCGAGCCCTGATTCCAGTATTGCCACTGAATGCCGAAGTAGGCAGCCACTATGGACGGCTGCGGGCCGACCTTGAGAAAAAAGGCTCTCCGATCGGCGCTTATGATCTTCTGATCGCCGCCCATGCGCTGAGCGAAGATTTGACGTTGGTTACGAACAACGTTCGCGAGTTTTCCCGCGTCCCAAGCTTGCGTGTCGAAGACTGGGCATCCTGAAGACTGCCTCCACGCCCAGGATGCCATCCACGCGTGGAACAGGACACTACTGCCTGGTCTTATTGATTGACAAGCTTTGCGTCGCAGGTTAAGCTCCCTACTGTGGGCAGAATCATTGCCCGCCCCCCTCGCAAGGAACCCTCACAGCATACGTGTTTCTGGATTTCATAGAACGTTCGGTGGATCGGCCCCTCCACTTGCGGCGAACAACCCTGCTGACCGTCGGAACAGAAGATGGACAACCGCCCGGCGGAACCGGTGCGGCACTGCCCGTACACGCAAATTGAAGGAACGAAGCTTGAATGTGTATGAAATCAAATGAAGCTTTTTCGGATCAATTCCCCCGTTTCCCGGATATACTAGGCGACTCTCGAAAGAGGTAATTGGTCAGAACCCAAAAGGAGTGGGGATGAGGAACGTTGTCGCGTGGATCGCTCTCGCCATTTTCCTGCCGGTCACGGCGGCCCAAACTAGCCCGGCAACCGGCTCGTTGTTGTTGCAGGATCCGGCGCTCAGCAAGTCCCAGATCGCATTCGTCTTTGGCAGCGAGCTTTGGACGGTCCCGCGCGAAGGCGGCACGGCTCACGTCCTGGCCACGCACGTGGCACAAGGCACCCGGCCCATCTTCTCGCCGGACGGCTCCCTGATCGCTTTCTCAGCAACTTACAACGGCAACACCGATGTCTACGTGGTCCCGGCCGCTGGAGGGACGCCGCGCCGCCTGACTTATCATCCGGGCGCGGACGTGGCGCTCTGCTGGACGCCGGACGGGCAACGCATCCTCTTCCGCTCGGTGCGCCAGAGCTATAGCCTCTTCGCCCGCTTCTTCACCATTCCCGTCACGGGCGGCTTTCCGACGCTGGTACCGCTGCCTATGGGTGACGACGCTGTGTATTCCCCGGACGGCGCGGAGCTTGCCTACGACCCGCTTCACCAATGGGAGCCTGCCTGGAAGCGCTATCGCGGCGGCCAGACCAAGCCCATCTGGATTGCGCAGCTTTCCGACTCCAGCATCGTCAAGGTGCCGCGCAACAATTCCAACGACTACAGCCCCATGTGGGTTGGCAACACCGTCTACTTCCTGTCGGACCGCAACGGTCCCGTCTCGCTGTTCGCTTACAACACCGAAACGAAACAGGTACGCCAAGTCCTGGAAAATCACGGGCTTGACTTCAAGTCAGCTTCGGCGGGTCCCGGAGCCATTGTCTATGAGCAGTTCGGCTCCATCCATCTTTATGATTTGAAGTCGGGCCACCAGCATCCCGTCGAGATCACGGTGGCGGGCGATCTGCCGGAAGCGCGGCCGCACTTCATGAAGATTGAATCGAAGAACATCATCTCCTCCGGTATCTCACCCACCGGCCAGCGCGCGGTGTTTGAAGCGCACGGCGAGACCCTGACCGTACCCGCCAAAAAGGGCGACGTGCGCAACCTTACGCGCACCCCGGCGGTGGAAGAGCGGTTCCCTTCCTGGTCGCCGGACGGAAAATCGATCGCCTATTTCTCCGATGCCTCCGGCGAATACGACCTTGAGATCAAGGACCAGAACGGCCTGGGCGCGCCGCGGCACGTCAGCCTCGGCAATCCGCCTTCGTTCTTTTACAATCCCAGGTGGTCACCGGATTCGAAGAAAATTGCCTACACCGACAAGCGGCTCAACGTGTGGTATGTGGACCTGGCCCAGCCCACGCCGGTGAAAGTGGACACCGACCTCTATGACTCACCCGCCCACATCATGGATCCCGTCTGGTCGCCCGACAGCCGCTGGATCGCTTACACCAAACAGCTTCAAAATCACCTCCACGCCGTCTTTGTTTATTCGCTGCAGGACCATTCCGTCCATCAAATCACCGACGGTATGAGCGACGCGCTCTATCCCGCCTTCGACAAGAATGGCAAATATCTCTACTTCACCGCCAGCACCGACACCGGCCTGAACTCCGGGTGGCTGGATATGACGAGCATTGAGCGCCCGGTCGAAAGCAGCGTCTACGTCGTCGTGCTGCGCAAAGATATCCCTTCGCCCATCGCTCCGGAAAGCGACGAGGAAAAGGCTGCAAAGGCTGAAAGCACGGCTTCAACTTCCGCCACAGCGTCGGGAAGCAGCGCTGGTCCGAGTTCAGAGAAAGCTAAAGAGAAATCGGAAGCCGCCAAGAAGCCGGTGAAAGTCCAGATCGACTTTGAAAACATCGGCCAGCGCATTCTGGCGCTGCCCATCCCGCCGCACAATTACATCAACCTTTTCGCGGGAAAGACCGGCGAGGTCTTCCTGCTGGAAGCTCCCCTGGTGATCATGGCGCAACGCCGGGGCAAGCTGCCTCTGACGCTTTGGAAGTTCGATCTGAAAAAGCGAAAGACGGACAAGTTGCTGGATGGCATCAATTCCTTCTCCTTGTCATTCGACGGCAAGAAGATGCTTTACGAGCTGAAGGACCATTGGTTCATCACCGGCGCAGCAGCCCCCGTCAAACCCGGTGACGGCGCCCTGAAAATGGACGATATCGAGGTCTACGCCACGCCGCGCGCCGAGTGGAAACAGGAATACGCCGAGGTGTGGCGGATCGAGCGCGACTTCTTCTACGATCCGCATTTCCACGGGCTCAACCTGCAGGAGGCTGAAGCTTTCTACAAGCCTTATATTCAGAACCTAGGCAGCCGCGCCGACCTCACTTACCTTTTCGAAGAGATGACCGGCAACATCACGGTGGGCCATATGTTCGTGCGGGGCGGAAGCGACTTCCCGCCGCCCAAGCCCGAGAAGGTCGGATTGCTGGGCGCGGATTACCGCATCGCCAACGGCCGCTACCAGTTTGCCCGCATCTTTGATGGCGAAAACTGGAATCCGCAGCTTCATGCGCCGCTCACCCAGCCCGGCGTCAACGTCAAAGCAGGCGAATATCTGCTGGCTGTGAATGGGCGCGAGCTTCACGCCTCCGACAATATCTACAGCTTTTTCCTCGAAACCGCCGGCCAGCAGACGGTGCTGAAAGTGGGACCAAATCCGGACGGAACGGGATCGCGCGATGTCACCGTGGTCCCTGTCCCCAATGAATACAATTTGCGCAACCTGGCTTGGATAGAGAGCAACCGCCGCAAAGTGGATGAGCTGAGCGGCGGCAAGCTGGCCTACGTTTACCTGCCGAACACCGCCGGCGCGGGCTACAGCAACTTCAATCGCTACTACTTCGCGCAGGTCGGCAAGGAAGGCGCGGTGCTCGACGAGCGGTTCAATACCGGCGGCGATCTGGCGGATTACATCATCGATTACTTGAAGCGGCCGCCCATGAGCCGCGTGGCCACGCGCGAAGGTGAGGATTATACCGAGCCCATCGATGCCATCTTCGGCCCGAAGGCCATGATCATCAATCAATTCGCCGGGTCAGGCGGAGACGCCATGCCCTGGTACTTCCGCAAATCCGGCATTGGGCCGCTCGTGGGCATGAGAACGTGGGGCGGCTTGGTGGGCATTGGCGGCTATCCGGTGCTGATGGATGGCGGCGGCATCACCGCTCCGCGCTGGGCCATCTACGGCTTGAATGGACATTGGGAAGTCGAGAATCATGGCATTCCACCGGACGTGCAGGTGGGCCTCGATCCCAAGCTGGTCCGCGAGGGACACGACCCGCAGCTCGAGAAGGCGGTAGAAGTGGTGCTGGACTTGCTCAAGAAGAATCCGCCCAAGCATTTCCCGCGTCCACCCTACCCGAATTATCACCAGACGTTCCCGGGCCAGTAGCGCGTCTGGTCGCGGCATAACATGGCGACGCGCTTTGTCGAGGTGGGTCCGGGTGGCGCCGACATCGTTTTTCATGTCGGCGACCCGAAGGCGAATGACGCGAGTTGCAGCGGGGCGCATGCATAAAATGCAATGTATGCGCCACCCGCGGTCGATCTGTGAACTCGAGTGGATTGGTCTCAATGCGCGCGGTTGAATGCAATAAGCAAGCTCTCCTAGCTTCGATTCTACCCTCTCGAAAGCCATTGCAAAAGGGCACGGCCGCCGGCGGCTTCCCCGGCTGTCAGCATCCGCGCGGGCGCCGGTAGCACAGCGCGGGCCTGGGGCCGCATCTACGGATTCAGGTCGTGGGCTCGGTATTTCCCGGAGAAAGCCGACGGCGAGAAGAACGCTCGCCGCGGCTATCGGTGGGTCTCGGCTTGCGGCGCCCTCCGTAGGCCTGCCCAGGCGCGGAAGTGGCGGTGGGTTTATCCCCCCAGCCTGGAGGCGACGGCGTAAAGCCGCCGCCACTGCGGCAAGCCAAAATGGTGTTTTTTGGCTTTGTTTCCGCGCAAAGCCAAAAACCATCATC
>JBOGKI010000008.1:0-25448 GCA_050745605.1 Terriglobia bacterium
CTCTATGAGCGTCGAATTGATTGAAAACACGAGAGCGGCGGTCATAGACCGCCGCTACAGCCAAATTTGCTCACACCTCCCGAGGCATTACGCCGGCGGGGCCAGTGCGCTTGACAATCGTATACTCATCGTGTATAATCTATTAAGTACACACTTAGCGAGGATTCTTCTCATGAGTCAATCAGCAACCGCCGTTCCCAGAGGCCGAATCGACGTCCCTTTTTCGTGCTTGGGCCAGATTGACCCGACGGCCCCCTCCACGAACAAAGCCATGGCGAAATCTGCAAAATCCCCAATAAAAATGCGGGTAGGAACGATGTTGAGTGACGCCCAGAAGGGCTTTTATGCGAGCAAAGCCACGCAACTCATTGAAAACAAGAGAACTGATTTGGGCCGTTACGAACAAACCCATTGTGAAAATGGCAGAAACCCAGTAAAAATGCGGGTGCGAGCATGACGCAAGCAAAAAAAGAATTCTTTTTTTAAAGATTTCCACAGGCTGACGGTCTGCAACCCATTGAAAACAGGACAAAATAAAAAACCAAGAGCAACATGAATCCACGAACAAAGCCACCTAGTTCCGCTAAGTCATTGATTCTGATCGAGATACCTAACATTTCAAGTAATCAGGCCTAACCAATAGAAAACAAATGAGATCCGCAGTCACTTTTGGCTTTGCGCGGAAGCAAAGCCATTTTGGGCAGTTTTCTGCCCGCCACCTACCATGCGGAGGGGCGGGTGACGTCGGTGCTCAATTCGAGCCGCACAACCAAGCTCACCGATTACCTCGACGGCGGCAGCGAGGTGTGTCTTTCTTACTGCCATTGACCTTCAAAGCTCCCTGTCGTGATATCTTTCAAACATCGGTAATGTCCCTGGCAAGGACCACAGCCGCTCGCGTTCTTGAAATTAAGGAGGTTGGTTTTGCCCCCGGGAAGCGGAGAAAAAAAGCTCTTTCTGATTGACGCCCTGTCGCTGGTCTTCCGCGCCTTTTATGCGCCCATGCAAATGGCATTGGTTTCACCCGCTGGATTGCCGACCAAGGCGATCTACATCTTTGTTCGCACCCTCCGGAAAATCATCAAAGATCACTGCCCGGATTACATCGCCGTAGCCTTTGACCTCTCGGCGCCGACCTTTCGCGATCAACTCTTTGCTACTTACAAGGCGCAGCGGCCTCCGTTTCCCGAGGATCTGTCCGTGCAGTTGCCATTTGTGAGGCGCTTCTGCCAGGCGCTGGGATTGCCCATCGTCGAAAAGGAAGGCTTTGAGGCGGATGACGTGATCGGGACTCTGGCGCGGCAAGCCGAGGGAAACGGACTGGAAACACTCATCGTCACCGGTGACGAAGATATGTTTCAGTTGGTTGATCCCAAGATCAAAGTCCTGAAGCCCTCGCGCGCCAAAGAAGGCGAGACCCTTTGCGATGAAGCGAAAGTGGTGGAGATCATCGGCGTGGAGCCTGGCAAGGTGGTGGACTGGGTCGCCCTCACTGGCGACCCCAGTGACAACATTCCCGGCGCGCGGCCTTTGCCGGGTTCGCAGCCCGAGTCTGCGGAAGGGAAGAAGAAAAGTTACATCGGTCCCAAGGGCGCCACGGACCTAATCCGTCAATTTGGAACCCTGGAAAATGCGCTGGACCACTGGGAGCAGGTTTCAAAGCAGAGTTATCGCGAGGCACTGCGCGACTTCCGTACGGAAGCGTTGCTCAGTAAGCAGCTTGCCACCATTCGCACCGATGTCCCGCTGGAATTGGGTGTCGATCAACTGATAGCGCCGGGAATTCACACCGCCGAAGCCGTCGAACTGTGCCGTGAGCTTGGTTTTACCAGCCTGTTGAGAGAATTCCTGGAAGAGGCTCCGGCCGCTGGCAGCGCGGGTGATTCCCCAGGCGCCGGTGCTCCCGGCATCATCGCGCAAGACCTTCGTACCCCACGGGCTATTGAAGCTTGGCTCTGCGAGCTGCCGGCTCAGAAATCTGTGGCCATTTACGGCGCGCTGGAAGGCGAGGAAGGATTTTCGGGCGAGCTGAACGCTCTCGAGCTTTTCGATGGCGAACGCGCCGCCGTAATTCCACTGGCAGCGCATGATCGTCACTCGCTGCTTGCTGCAGCCGGCCCGTTCCTCGCGGATTCGAGCGCCGCGAAGATCGTGCACAATTCCAAGCTGCTTCGCCTGCTTCTTAAAAGAGCGCAGATGGGGCTTGAAGGCGTTCAGGATGACACGCTGCTCTATTCCTTCCTGCTCGATCCGCTGGCCTCCAGCCACGGATTGCGCGATGCGTTCCTGCGGCTGAAAGGCGCCGCACTTTCCGGCTCGCCAGGCGCGGGCGCGAGCGCCACTCTGACCCTCGCCCGCGCCCTGCGGCCCCAAATCGAGCGGGAGGGGTTGAAGGACCTCTACGAGCAAATCGAGCTGCCGCTGTCTGCCGTCCTTGCGGATCTCGAATTCGCGGGTGTTCGCATCGATCCGGCAATTCTGGGCCACATGTCCAAGGAGTTTGAACGGGAGCTGGCGGAGCTGACGAAGGAGATTCATCAGATTGCAGGCGAAGCCTTTGACATTGATTCACCCAAGCAACTGGGAAATATCCTGTTTGAAAAGCTGAAGCTGCCGGGCGGGCGCCGTCTGAAGAAGAGCGGGCAGTATTCCACCGATGCCTCCGTGCTGGAGGGGCTGGCGGCGAAGTACGAGCTGCCCCAAAAAATTCTCAATTACCGCACGCGCGCCAAGCTGAAGTCGACTTATGTCGATGCGTTGCCCGAATCCATCAACCCGCAGACGGGCCGTCTCCACACCAGCTTCAACCAGGGAGGAGCGAGGACGGGGCGTCTTTCCTCTTCCAATCCGAATTTGCAGAATATTCCGGTTGGCGATGAGTTCGGGTTGAGGATTCGCTCCGCTTTCGTCGCCGATCCGGGCTGGCAGTTGATTTCCGCGGATTACTCGCAAATCGAGCTGCGGGTGCTGGCGCACATGTCCGCCGATCCGGTGCTGATTGAGACCTTCGAGCAGGGTGAAGATATTCACGCGCGGACCGCGCAGGAAATTTTTGGCGTGCTGCCCGCATTGCAAACGCATGAGCACCGCCGCATGGCGAAGGCCATCAATTACGGCGTGATTTATGGCCTAAGCTCGTTCGGCCTCGCCGCCCGCACCGGCAGCAGCAAGAGCGAGGCCCAGCAATATATCGACGCGTATTTCCGCCGCTACGCCAAGGTCCAGGAATTTTTGGACCGCGTGGTCGATGAAGCCAGAACCACCGGCCGCGTCCGCACCCTGTTTGGGCGGCTGCGGCCGATTCCGGAAATTAACAGCCGCGATGTGATGGCGCACAACCGGGCGGAACGCGAGGCCATGAACACTCCCCTGCAGGGGACGGCCGCGGACCTCCTGAAACTCGCCATGGTGAAGGCGCACGACCGGCTTCAGCGCGAACACCTGCGCACTTGCATGATTCTCACCGTCCATGATGAGTTGGTTTTTGAAGCGCCCGACGTGGAAGTGGAAACCGCCCAAGGCATCGTCCGGGAAGAGATGGAAAATGTCTTCCCGATGAAGGTCCCTCTCCGCGTGGAGATTGGCGCCGGGGCGAACTGGAAGGATGCGAAATAGGCAGCCAAATCATTGCGTGGCAAGTGGCGGAAACAAAATCGCCAACTCGCAGGGAAAGACCTCTGGATAACCGGTGGTTTCAACCTTAGCCGTGCCCCTCTTCTCCCTGCCAAAAGAACTGGCTCATTCCACACCTGCCAGTCTTGCAGTCTCCAACCAAAGGCCCTGGGCCGCCGTGTCGTCTTGGGCTTCCTGGGTGGGCGTTGCGGGATGACACTTGTAGAAATAGCCACCGCTGACCGTGGCCACTTCAGGCGACGAGGCGAGGTAGACGATGGTTTCCGCTCCTTTCTCGGGCGTGATGGCAAGGGTCTTGGCGAGGCGGAGGCCGAGGGAGAGGAGTCCGCCGCTCTGGTCCCCGAAGCGGGTGTCCACAAAACCGGGGTGCAGGCAGTTGGCGGTGACTCCGGATCCCGCCAGGCGGCGAGCGAGTTCGCGGGTGTAGAGGATATTGCAGAGCTTGGACTTAGCATAGACCTTGAAGCCGCTGTAGCCCCTGGCCGATTGCAGGTCGTCGAAGTCAAGCCGCGCACCTTTGTGTGCGTCCGAGGAGGTGTTCACCACCCGGGCCGGCGCCGAAGCCAGCAGCCGTTCGCGCAGGCCCTCCGTCACTATGAAATAGGCCATGTGATTGAGAGCAAACGTAAGCTCCAAGCCATCTTCGGTGACGTGGCGAGAGCCGAATAGGGCGCCGGCATTGTTGATGAGTACGTCGACGCGCTGTTCCGACGCTGCAATTTCGGCCGCCACGTGCTTCATCTGCGCGAGTCGCGACAGATCGGCATAGTGGACGCTGTGCGCGACGCCCGGGGACTTCTCGTGCAGCCGGGCCAGCGCCGCCTCGCCGCGGGCCTGGTCGCGGGCCACCAATACCATGCGGGCGCCCATGCCGGCCAACTTCTCAGCCGCGACTTGGCCGATGCCTGACGTGGCGCCGGTGATGACGACGACTTTCCCTTGCATAACGCTTCCGCTTTCCTTCACAACCGCGCTTTGATTATCATCTAAGTTATTGAATATACTTTGGATAACACAATCGAGAATACCGATGCATTTTTCCTATATTGCTGTTGACAACCTGCGGCCCGCCTAATAGGCTATTTGGGTGAAAATTTTGTGGCTGATTGAATAATTGAACAGTTGAATGCTGGTTCAAAATCCGGGCGCGATGGAAGCGAAAGTGAGCCGAGCCCTGAGGAGCCAACTCTCGCATTGCTTCTGTCGTAACGCTCACCGGGCTTTGCATTTGCTGTTGTCCTTTCCAGGCAGGGAATTAACAAGGTTCGAAGGAGGATGCAAGATGAAAAGACTGGCTCTAAGCTTAGGCGTGGCGGCGCTGCTGTGCGTGGCCATGCCATCCACCTCCCGCGCAGGCACGGTCTATACCTTTCAGACGGTCAACTTTCCGGGCGATACCTTCACCCAACTGTTGGGCATCAATAATTCCAGCGTCATCGCCGGCTACCATGGGGCGACCATCAACGAGGGTTTCACGCTGACCCTTCCCAACAACTTCGTGCTGGAGGACTTTCCGAACTCCACCAACACTCAAGTGATCGGCATCAACAACACCAGTTTGACGGACGGCTTTTATGTGGACACGGGGGGCGTCACCCACGGGTTCATTTTCAACGGCAGCTCGTTTTCCACGACGGACGCGCCCGGAACGGCGTTCAATCAGCTTTTGGGCATCAATGACGCTGGCACGGCGGCGGGCTATTCCTCGACCGACCCGACCGGGGCGACGCTGCAGATGGCCTACATCCGGTCCTCGGGCGGTAGCTACACCTACCTGCAGAGCCTGCTTCCCGGCGGCATCGGCAATAATCAGGCCACCGGCGTGAACAACGCCGGGGAAATAGCGGGTTTTTATCTGACCGATAACGGCGCGGACTCTACCGGGTTCCTGCTAAACGGTACGACGCTGACCAACCTGGAATTTCCCGGCTCCGCGTTCACCCAGGCGCTGGGCGTCAATAACAACGGAATGGCGGTGGGATTCTACATCGATGCTCAAGGCAACATGCATGGATTCACCTACCTCAACGGGACCTATACCTCGGTGGACGATCCCAACGGCATCGGGTACCACAACCATCAACGGCCTGAACGATCTGGGCCAGATTGTAGGCTTCTACGTGGACGCTAACGGCAACACCGACGGATTCGTCGGATCGCCGGTTCCGGAACCGGCCAGCCTGTTCCTGTTCGGAGCGGGGCTGCTGGGCTTCGGCCTGCTGCTGGGGCGCAAAAAGCTGGTGGCAGCTAAAGTGTAACCGCGCTCGCCGCGGGTGATGCTTCGACCCAGCCTTCGCGTTAACGGCATCACTCGGGACATCATGCGCGGGCCGCACTGTACCCGCAAGAACGGTGCGGCCCGCGCACCCCTTCCTTTCGCTCCGCGAGTTGCCCTCTTAGGCCCGGTCTATTCATGAAGCATTTGGCACTCTTGGAAGGGCGGGGTTTTAACCCCGCCGAAATCGGCGGCTGCTTCATGCTCCCCGTTGCGCGCCCCGAGCGGCTTGCTGCGGCAAGCCGCTCGGGGCGCGAAAAGAAAGAAGTCTTGGGAAGCGCCTGTAACGGCACGGTTGAAACCGTGCCCTTCCGCCTTTCCTAGAACGTTCGTGAATATTCCGGGTTACGCCGTGACCTCGGCTGGCTTTTTTCTCCCCGCAATCGCCAACACAATTCCGGCAAAGAAAGAACCTACGGCCATGGTGTAGGCTATCCACATAATCATTTGCGGTTCAATGCCCAACAATAGATATTTTGGCCAAAGAGCCGTGGGTCCGGCGTAGCCTGGCGCGACAGCGTCATAATGCGTTCCCCAACTGCCTCGCATGGCAAAGAACATCACGATGACCACCGGAATGCGCGCCGCGTAACCATAGGCCAGCAGGACCTTCGCCAGCCCCGGCCAGGAGGCGAACTGCAGCAGCCCGCCCGCCGCCAGCAGGAGCAGCCCCACGATGTGGGCGCCTGGAAAAGCGTTCGGCTTGGCGAAGGCCAAGACGCCTCCTCCGAGGAGCACCACAAAGCCAACGAAGCCGATCGCAATTGTTTTTCCGGCGCCCGGGCATTCCTCGTTCGCGCCTCTCAGCTTCAAGCCAAAGTACGGTCCGAAGAAGATGGGCAGCCAGGAAATACCGACAATTGCCAGCCCACCTCCCGCCTGTCGGCTGAAAAACAGCGGAGACCAGTCATGCAGCTCCCCGAAGAGCCGCAGAATGGTAACGGCCAAGGTGATGACCGCCAGAATCAGAATGAGCTTGGAAATGCTTACACTGTTGGATGAACTCTCTTGCGCCATGGAATCCTCCCTTAAGCTTTTTACGATCTTCCCTGCTGGAAATTCCCGGTCGAGCGATTTCATCCAATCTATGCCAGCCGTCCGCCGCGGTCAAGCGAGATCAGTTGGCTGGGTCTCAGTGTGAACACGGGTGCACAGCGTTTTGAGCAGCAAGGTCAAGCCGTTGATCCTTCCGGCGGCGTTGCCGACGGCTTGCCGCCGCCTCGCAGTCCTTCGCGCCATTTGGCGCGCTGCTCGGGATCCATTTGATCCCACATCTGCTTCATACGGCGCCTGCGAAACGAGTGGCGGCCCGGCCGCGCACCCAGCCAACCGAAGCCTCCGAAGAGAATCCAACTCAGCGCCAGCAGGCCCAGGCCTTGCCAGAACCCGATCGACGGCAACCCGAAGATCCCAGGCATCAGCCAGTTCCACAGTTGATGGACGCCCTGGCCCATTGCGCCGGCGATCACGGCCATCACGATCACGAAGATATTGAACTTCACAGCGTTTGTCACGATCGAGGGAACCACCCACTTCACTCCTCCTTCTACCGATTGCGTTTTCATTGGTCTCATCCTTTCTCAAATTCGTCGTAAATGGCTTGAAGCCGCTGGCGCAGTCGAAGCACGGCGTAGCGCTTGCGCGACAGCAGCGTGTTCACACTGACGCCCGTCTCCGCGGACAGTTCCTTGAAGCTGCGGCCTTCCACCTCGTTCGCGATGAATACTTCCCTTTGCTCCTCCGGAAGCTCATCCAGAGCCTCGTCAAGCGCCTCAAGCAGAACCGCTCGCAGATAAGCCGCTTCCGGGCCCGCATCCGGGGAGGGCAGCAAGTCTCCGAACTCAACCCAGCCGCCATCCTCGCCAGGCTCCACGGGGTCTTCCGTCGACACTTCTGGTTTGGCTTGCCAATAAAGGTCAGTAATCCGGTTGCGAGCCACGCGGAACAACCAAGGGCCGATGTGCTCCACCGGCCTCATCAATCGGAACGCCGCGACGAGCTCGTAGAGAGCATCCTGCAGGATGTCATCGGCGTCACCCGCATCAGTCACGCGCTTCCGGATGAAACTGCGAAGGCGCGATTGGTGGTGCTGGATCCACTCCGCGATCCGGTTATCTTGGTCGCTAATCATCGAGGCTTCGCTCGCCATCGACTTCATCCAGTCATGTAGACGGATGATCGGTCCCAATATTTTAACTTTTATAAATGCGGAAATGACCGTCGTGCCCGCCGCCGTGGTCACTCCTGCTGTCGTGGGAATGACTGCGGATTCAGTGCAATCGCCGAAACAACCCGCTACCGAGCCGCCAAATTGCTTGCCCGGAAATCGCTCGCCGATGTATAAAAGACAAAGGACTTACGGGTTACGGTCGGGGTTTTGAACCGGGGCTGCTACAGGCTTCAGGGCTTTTTTCGGGCTGGACCCCTGTCCTATCAACCTTCGATTGGCGCTTGACGGCGGCGATCCCATAGGGAGCGAAAAACTAACTGATGCGTATTTTGATCCTGGGTGGTGACGGCTACCTTGGCTGGCCCACCGCCATGTACCTTTCCCATCGTGGGCACGAAGTGGCCGTCATGGATAACTTCGCGAAGCGTCGTTGGGAAATGGAGTTGAATGTTGAGCCGCTCATCCCCATTCACACTCTGCACGACCGCGTGAAGCTCTGGCAGCAGATCACGGACCGCCGCCTCGATCTGTTCGTCGGCGACCTTCGCAATTATGAGACGGTCCGCAATGCCGTTGAGACCTTTAATCCCGAGGCCATCGTCCACTACGGAGAGCAGCCTTCGGCGCCCTACTCGATGATTGATCACAATCGCGCCGTCTTTACCCAGGTCAATAACATTTCAGGAACGCTGAACGTTCTTTGGGCGCTTCGCGAATGCGCGCCGGACTGTCATTTGGTGAAACTTGGAACCATGGGCGAGTACGGAACGCCCAACATCGATATTGAAGAGGGTTTTCTGGAAGTCGAGCACAACGGCCGCAAGGACATGCTGCCCTATCCCAAGCAACCCGGCTCACTCTATCATCTCTCCAAGGTTCACGACAGCCACAATATTCTTTTTGCCTGCCGCGCCTGGAACCTGCGCTCCACCGACCTCAATCAGGGCATTGTCTATGGCATTGAGACGGACGAAACCCAGCTTGACCCCGGCCTTGCCACCAGCTTCCACTATGACGAAGTTTTCGGCACGGCGCTCAACCGCTTTTGCGTGCAGAGCGTGGCCGGACTGCCACTGACGGTTTACGGCAAGGGCGGGCAAACGCGCGGCTTCTTGAATATCCGGGACACCTTGCGTTGCGTGGAACTCTCGATTCTAAATCCTCCGCAGGCGGCCGAGTTCCGGGTGTTTAATCAATTTACGGAAAGCTTCAACGTCTTGCAGCTTGCCGAGCTCGTGCAGGCACAAGCTGCGACGCTGGGAATGAAAGTTTCAATCGACCACCTTCAGAATCCTCGTATCGAGTTGGAGCAGCATTATTACAACGCCAAGCATCAGAAGCTCATCGACCTGGGACTGAAACCGCACTTGCTTTCGGACGTTCTTCTTACCAGCCTGTTGGACCGGCTTCAGGGACACGCCGGGCGGATCAAGAAGGACACGATTCTGCCTCACGTCCGGTGGACCCACCAGACCGGACGGAGAACCCAGAAGGAGGGCTCGGCATGACACAGCGGGCTTTCTCAAGGGCCTGGCAGCCTCCGCAACGACGGCACTTGAGGTGGGATCAACATGATCAGAACTGAAGACGAGCTGCGCCGCGAGATTATCGAGATCGGCCGCTGGCTGCACCAGTTCGGTTATGTCACCGGCTACGACGGCAACCTCTCGGCGCGGCTGGATAACCGCCGGATCCTCTGTACTCCCACCACGATTTCGAAAGGCATGATGGCGCGGGATGACCTCATCATCGTGGACTACGAAGGCAAGAAGATTTCCGGCCGCCGCAATGTAACCAGCGAAATTGCAATGCACCTGTTGATTTACAAACGCCGCCCGGACGTGCACGGCGTCGTCCACGCTCATCCGCCCACCGCCACCGGTTACGCCGCGGCAGGGCTTTCTTTAAACAAAGCGCTGGTTTCGGAGGTGGTGCTGGCGCTGGGCTGTGTTCCCTTGGCCCGCTATGGCACGCCCGGCACGCCCGAGCTCACCGAAGCCTTGCGGCCCCTGGTCAGCGCTTATGATGCCATCCTGATGGCCAATCACGGCGTCGTGACTTGCGGCCCCGACCTCATGCGGGCTTACTTCAAAATGGAGACCGTCGAGCACTTCGCCAAGATCAGCTTGGTGACGGAGCTGCTGGGGCGCCAGGTCTTGCTCTCCGAGTCGGATGTGGATAAACTGCTGGCTGCGCGCGAACGCTACTTCGGGCCGGGAACAGCGCCAGTCGAACGAAGCCTATCCTGCCCGGTTACGGACGCAGGCTCACCTCCCGAAGAGCGCTTTTGGGTTTCCCGCTCGGAGCTGGAAGGGATGGTGCGGGAAGCGGCAGAGAGTCTGATGGGAGCCAAGAAATCCGGCTAGTGGGCCGCGACTTTGTATTCCGGGCCGTAGCGGCGCGCTTGTGCGCGGGACGTTGCGGGAGCGGGCAAGCCGGGCTGAAGCCGGGCTCTACGTGCCCCTAGTGTCATGTCACAGCTAATTCTTGACAATGGTCTTGAGGCGCTTCTGTAACGGCGGTCTGCGACCGCCGATGTTTTTCAAAGGGTTCGGCGCTCATAGAGCGCCGCTACAGTGCGAGTCTGATGGTAAAAAGTTAGCTGTGACATGACACTAGCCCGGATTATTGAAGGCTAATGTAGTGTCCAGTAATTGGGTGGACAATGTAGCGCCGCCGTCCCGGCGGCATTTGCCGGCAAGATGCCTGCGCTACGGGCCCGCCGATTGTCCACTTATTTCTTGGACACTACACTAATTCGAGGACGGGCAGGACGCCGGGGCCACCGTCTCCAGATTTCTCACGTTGGCTCTTCCGGCCCCTGGTGAATCACCCTTCCTGCCAGGAGGAGGAACAAGAGACCCAGCAGAGCGTAAATTCCGGCGAAGCCGAGCGTGGTGAACACCGTTTCTCCTGCCGCAACGGTGCGGGAAACCCCGTCCGCCGTTCTGAGCAGGCCATAAGCCAGCCAGGGCTGGCGGCCGACTTCGGCCGTGGTCCATCCTGCTTCGTTGGCAATGTAAGGAAACGGAACCGCCAGCATCAAGGTCCACAGAAACCAACGGCTCCCAACCAGCTTGCGCTTCCACAGCAGGAACAAACCCACCAGCATTTGACCCATAAAGAGGGTTCCAAGGCCCACCATGATGTGATAGCTGTAGTAAGTCAGGGAGACGGGAGGCCAGAGGTCCTGGGAGTAAGATTCGAGTCCCTCGACGGAAGCTCTGAAATCACCATAAGCCAAGTAACTGAGAATGCCAGGCGCATAAACCGGATCAATCAGACGGTGGTGCTGCGCATCGGGCATTCCAATAAGGGCCAGGGGCGCGCCCCGCTGGGTTTGAAACAAGCCTTCCATGCTGGCCAGCTTCACGGGATTGTAACGCGCCACGGCCTTGCCGTTTTGGTCTCCGGTTGGAAAAGCCTGGGTGATGGCCAGGATCGCTCCCGCAATCACAGCCGTCTTCAGCGCCAGGCTGGCAAATTCCGGGTGGCGATGGGACAGCAGATAAAACGCGCCGACGCCGCCCATGACGTAAGCGCCCGTGAGCAATGCGCCGTTAATGGTGTGAAAGTATTGCCAGCCCGCATAAGGATTCAGCAGCACCGCCCAAAAGGACTTCAAGCGGACCGAGCCGTCCTGCGAAAGCACATAACCCACCGGATGCTGCATCCAGGCGTCCGTGGCCACAATAAAATAGCCGGATAGCAACGATCCCAATGCCACTCCAAGCCCCGCCATCCAGTGGAGAGTGCGGCCCACCCGCCGCCGGCCGAACAGAAAAAGGCCCAGGAAACTCGATTCCAAAAAGAAAGCGTAGACACCTTCCAAGGGCAACGTTTGGCCAAAGACTCCACCCCCAAAGCTTGAAAAGCTGCTCCAATTGGTGCCGAATTCGAACTCCAAGGGAATGCCCGTCACCACGCCCACGGCAAAATTGATGGCGAAGATTTTGGCCCAGAACTGCGCAGCCCTGCCGTAACGCTCGTCCCCCGTCTTCAATTCCAACGTGGAATAAAGCGCAATAAAGAAGCCAAGCCCCATGGTCAGGACAGGAAACAGGTAGTGGAACATCACCGTGAAAGCGAATTGAATCCGGCTGGCAAAAACTGCGCTGCTCATTGCAACCTCGGGTTGAAAAATGCCAAAAAACCGTTCACTGGGATTCTGAATCGCGATGCTGGCTCAGCGCGGTGACGGGCGTCACAGCACCGGAGAAATCAATAGACCGTCCTTAACCCGGCCCTTTACTTTGAGAAAACCGCCAAGCTTTGTGCGCGCTATACGCGCGGACATAAGTACGCGACGTGCGTTTCTTGTAGCGCCGGCGTTCCCACCGGCGAATTAGCGGCGATGAGGACATCGCCGCTACAGGAAGCAGGCGCCGATTTACGTCCGCGCGTATAATTCTCGATCAGGCGTTGGGATCAGCCTCACGGAAAGCCTCCTTATTGACCACGTAAGGCATGTTGGCGGGATTGCCCCCGTGATTGCCTTCCAGAACGTCAATCAGCCCCTGGATACATCGCCCCGCCATTCCTTTTGCCGGGTCGGTGGAAAGCCGGGTGGTCTTTCCGGCGCTGGCAAAATGGTTGAAGAGGCGGATGCGATCCTCCAGGGCGGGGTCCCGCAACGGTGAATCTGCGGGCAGCGGCTCCTTTTCGAACACGTCCAGAGCAGCGCCGGCGATGACGCCGCCCTTGATGGCAGCCGCCAGCGCCGCCTCCTCCACCACCGGCCCGCGCGACGTGTTAATGAGATAGGCGGTGGGCTTCATCAGGCTGAGTGTCTTTTCGTTCATCAGGTGGAAAGTGGGAGTGGCCGCTTCGCCCCGGTGCAGCAGCGGCACGTGCAGACTCACGAAGTCAGAATGACGGAGCAACTCTTCGAGAGACACGTGGCGGATCGTCCGGCGCTCCTGGGAAAATCCGACCCGGTGGCGGAAGTCGAGCATCTCCTGAACGATGCGCAGAAAAGCTCCGACGCCGGAAGCCACCTCGTAACAGAGGAAATTCACATCAAACCCAGCCGCTTTCTTGACGAAGGCCTGCCCGATCCGCCCTAATCCGGCCACGCCGATGGTTTTGCCGGTGACTTCGTCTCCCAGAAAAGGGAGGAACGGATGCCACGCTCCCCAGCGGTGTTCCCTGACTAAGCGTTCACTCGAATAAAGCTTCCGGGCAAGGCAACCGAGCATGAAGAGCGCAAATTCGGCCGTCGCCTCCGTCAAGACGTCAGGCGTGTGCGTGAATGGCACGTGGTAACGGTTGGCGTCAGCCCGATTGATGTTGTCAAAACCGACGGCATCCTGCGCCACCACTTTCAAGGTTCCTCGTCCCGCCTCGAAGACTTCGGCATCGATGGGGTCGCGCAGAGTGGTGATTAACCCGTCGATACCGGAGCGTACTTTTTCCAGGATGATTTGCTTGGGTGGAGCTTCAAGGTGGTCGTAGACGTCCACCTCGTAGCCTCGCTGCCGAAGCGCGTTGATGGCGTCATCACCGATGTTGCAGGTCGCAAAGATTCGAAAGCGGGGCTTGGAGTCAGTCATCGCGCGAACATCCTCCGGACCAGAATTCAAAATCATGAGTGGCGCAGATAGGGCAAACCCCGCCACGTCTGTGCCACCCCGCGAACTGCGGCAGTATCGCTGCTACTTCCTGCTCATCGCGGGGATCAGACTCCCAGGGGATTTGCCCGAACGGTCATGGCCAACAGCAGGTGCCGTGGCGCTTCGTCTCCCAGAAGCTCTGCGGCTCGCTGCCCGTTCCCGGACCAAGAACCGCAGAGTTTGAAAGGCACCAACTCTGCGCTTGTATCTTGGTTTTTGCCGTTGATTTTGGTCTTTGCCTTGTTCTACCCGCTCCAGCGCCTTCCAGGAATGCCCTCACACGGCGTGTAGAAGGTGCTTCCTGGCGTGTAAACATGCCTGCCTATAAAAAAGGAAAGGCAATCGCAGGCCTACGGGTTGCCCGGCCCCACCTGCCCGTGCGACAGCCCGGCTTTCCCTGCCGACCCGGAAGCTGATGATACCAAAGGAATCAAGCGGTCAATCCGGAATTTCCGGGCTGACGCAGAAGTGAAGGTAAGAATTTGCGTGAGCCTTGCGCCGGTCGAAACGGGCGACCACAAGGGCCGCCCCTACCAATTCAGGTGCAACGCCATTTGAATGAAGCGCGGACTGCCGATCGTGTGTTGTATGATTCCGAGCTGGCCGTGGGGCGGGAACGTATAGCCGTTGGGTGTGCTCGACGAGTAGCAGTGCGCGCCCGGAGCGCCGACATTCTCGGGCGGGTTGGCGAAGCACGGGTTAAATTCCACATTGTTGTTGGGCGTGTCGAAGCTGGGCTGGTTAAACAGGTTAAAGAACTCGGCGTCGTAGCGAAGCGTGAACCGTTCATTGAGCTTGAAATTCTTAAAGACCGAGAAATCGAAGCGGGTCTGGAAAGGCCCGCGGAAGATGTTGCGGCCGCCGGCGCCGAAGCCGGTCTCAAAGGTGTCGCAGGCGCCCGTCACCGGGTCGCAAGGCGGTACCCCGTCCGTGCCCGGCGCCAGCACCGGCAGGCCGAAGGCCGCGCTGTTCAGAATCGGTTGCCCGGGGTTTACTCCGGTGGTCCCCTGAAGCTTTACGTTGGTGGACGTGGCCCCGTAGCCGCCAACGGGCACAATGGGGTTGGTCACTTCATCCTGCCCACCGCCATAGAAGAGGCTACCCACACCGCCCGAGAAGTCGATGACGCTATAGGGCTGCCCGCTCTCGGCCACCGTGATGCCGCTGACGCCCCAGCCATTCAAGAGTTGCCCGGCCACACCGCGAAGCTGCGCGGCGACGGGCAGTTGATACTGGTAGCTCACCGTAAACACGTGGGTGCGGTCGAAACCGGCGTTTCCATAGGCAGAACTGGGATCCGAAGGGTTGTTCCCGTTGTAGAAGAGCTGTGTGCCACTTCCATCGTCCAGAGCGTGCGACCACGTGTAGGAGCCCACCACGCTCAGCCCGTGACTGGTACGCTTGGTGACGCTGAACTCGAGCGCATTGTAGTGTGATTGGCCTTCGGCCTCATTGTATTGTGAGTTGGGATCGAAGCCAATATAGGGAGCGCGCAAGTCCGCGTTGCCCGTTCCATAGCCGGCCACCAGCGTGGAGACGCCTTCGGCGCTCACGCCGGAGACGTTGTATCCGTAGGAATACGTTTGGCCGTGAATGGGCTTGGCGGGCGTGGCAATCCCCGCCTCGTTGAAGGGAATCGGAATCACTTCGTGCACGCCGTGATTGCCGACGTAGGCCAGGTCCAGGACGACGTTATTGGTGGGCTGCCATTGAAGGTCCAGCGTCCAGTTTTCAGAATAGGGCAGGGTGTTCGTGGGATCGTAGCCTGCGAACTGCAGTGGCCCGCAGGAGAACTGGCCGGTCGCCGTGCAGTAGGGCGTGGTGTTCGCTTCGAGTTGGGCGATGTTGGGGATAAGCTGCGACACGCCCGCCAGGCTGGCGGGGGGCGCGGGAACCGTGGTCCCAAAGGGCGCCTGGAAGGTGCCGCTGGCCGGTGCGTAGAAGGGCACCACAAACGGCTGCTCGGTGGTCACGCCGAACGGGCCGCTGATCCCGCTGCCGGCGCTCGGCGAAAGCTCGGTGAAGTACTCGCCGCGGTCATAATAGAGCCCCACGCCGGCGCGCACCACAAAGTTCTTGACGGAAGAGGGCGCATAAACCACGCCGATGCGGGGGGCGAAGCCCCACTGGCGGCCCGTGAGCGTGGAGGCGCTCACACCCTTGGTGCCAAAGGTCGAGTTATTGCCCGCCACCACCAGACCGATGTTTTCAATGGTGTCGGTGGCGGCGCTGTACTTGTAGAGGCTGGGGTCGAAATTCGTGAGATTGCCGTGCTCCTCGCTGAGCGGACCGTCCCAGTCCCAACGCAACCCCAGGTTCAGAGTGAAATTCGGTTTCAGGCGGATGTTGTCCTGCCCGTAAGCGCCAACTTGATTGGTGCGGTAGTAGCGGTTGGTGGCCCCGTTGAGGAAGGCCGAGGGATCTACACCGGAACAGTAGTTGGATGGGCTGCAGAGCGAGCCGGTAAGGAAAGTCGCGAAGTTATCGAAACTGAGCCGCGACACTTCATTGTTGTCGTTAATCACGTTGAGCTGGTTATAATCCCAGTTGGCGCCAAATGTGAAAGTATGGCGGCCCGCCACCCAGGTAAGGTCGGTGGCGCCTTCCCACTGGTTCTGGAAAATACCGGCGTCGGCGAAGTTGGAGGAGGCGCCCATGTATAGCGAGTTGCCAACATTGAAATCGTCCGTGCCAATCGTAATTCCCGGCAATTGCGAAAGGCCAAATACATTAATCCCAAAAGTAGAATTGGAGAACTGCTGCTCGGTACGGGCGAAGGCCTGTTCGCGGACGAATCCCGCGCGCTGGGTCCAGGTGACATTGGGCGAGAGAATGCTGGTGTTTTCGAGCGATAACGTCTGGGATCCCGCCGACATTTGCTGCGGGAAACCTTCCACTTGGCTGATGGCAAACGGGGCCAGCGTCGGATTCGTCTGGAAGTAATACTTGCCCGCCAGGCGGTCCCGGTCGCTGATGTTGTAATCGATGTTGGCGTTGACCTGATCGGCAGTGAACAGCGTGGGCGATCCCTGAACGACCGCATCATAACCTAAGTTGTATGCGGTATTCTGGTTGAGGATGGTGGGCGACGGAAACAGGTACTTCCCGTTCGGCAGCGTGGCGTTCATGATCTTCAGCGCCACCGGATTGATGTCACTGGCGGTGAGCGGCACGCTGGGCGAAAAATCGGTATTGGCCACCTGGGCGAGGGCGGCAGCGCTGCGGTCGTTGGTCAGGTTCGGCGGGACGTCGGCGTAGGAGAGCGAGCTGTCCTGGTCGCTGGCGCGAATTCCTTGGTAAGAACCGAAGAAGAAGACTTTGTCGCGCTTGATGGGACCGCCCAGCGTGGCGCCGAAGGTGTTGCGGTGCAGGGCCGGCGTGTTTAGGCCGGCAGCATTGTAAAAGAAAGGCGCTGCGTTCAGAGCGCCGTTCTGAAAGTATTCGTAGGCCTGGCCGTGGAAGTCGTTAGTGCCGGAACGGGTCTGCAGGGAGATGTGCGCTCCGCTGTAAGCGCCCTCGGAAGCGGAGTACATTGAGGTATTCACCTGCAGCTCCTGTATGGTTTCCGGGGGCGGCGTGGGCAACCCTTGCCCGATCGCGTCGTAGACTGACGTGCCCGTCTGAATCTCTCCGCCGGCGAGCGTGAACCGTTCACCCGTGTTGAGCACGAAGCGGTTGTCACTGACCGCGCTTGAGGTCTTTCCGTTGAAGATGTTGTTGGTGTTAACGCCGTTGAAGGCAAAACTGTTGGAGGAATCCCGCTGGCCGTTGGCGAAGATGTTCTGATTGCCAAGGCCGGCATTCGTTCCAGAGCCGCTCAGTAAGTCCGCATTCACCCCCGGGCTTAGCAGCGCGAGCTGGGTGAAGCTGCCCGTGCCGAGAGGTATCGCCTGGATCATCGCCGCACCGAGGGTGTACCCGTTGGTGGTGTCCACCTTGTTGAGCAGCGGCGTGGAGGTCACGGTGACCGTGGTCGTCACCGTACCGGGCTGCAGCGAGGCGTTCAGAGTGGCCGTCCGGTTGGCCTGGAGGATCACGCCGGAGTTCGACAGAGTATTGAACCCCTCTTTGCCGAAGGTCACGGTGTAAGTCCCGATGGGCAAGTCGAAAACGCTATAACTGCCCGCACTGCTCGTCTTGGCGGTTTGCCTAAGGCCGGTTTGGACGTTTGCAATCGTCACCTGAACGCCCGGGACGACGGCCCCCGACGAGTCCGTGACGGTACCGGTGATCGAACCAAGCGATTGTTGCGCTGGGGCGGGCGGGGCCACCAGAAATGCCGTCATCAAAAGGCCCAAAACTATGCTTGCGCTGCGGCTCTTGGACATGGCAGAAAGATCCCCCTTCGAGAGATTTGGAAAATGAGCAGCGTGCGATCGACCCTCGTGCCGCTCAGCAATACCATAACGGCGGTCATGTCAAGCTCGTATGACGGCAGCGTTAAAATCATGTTGCCCACGACGGCCGGCTTCGGACGCCAGCTCGGGCACGGCTCGAGCCGCACCTTGGTCAATTCACGGGCATCGACGGGTCAGTTCCCAACTGGCGCCCCCTTGATTGGGGGAAAGGCGAAAGAAAACACTTGAGGGAAATCATTGCTTGTGCCCCTGAGATTTCAAGCCGCAAATCTCAAACCCCCATCGGAACTTCCCGGCGAAGCGGAACTCAAGATTCTCTGCTCGCCATCCACACCGTGGAACCCGACGCAACAAGCTCAGAACGATAGTTGCAAATATTCTCCACAGGGCAAGAGATAAAGTCAAGAACTTCGGGGCCGCACAACTCCCGGAATCAGAAGGCTGCAGCTCTGTCGCGGCGGTCTTTGACCGCCGGCCTTGATCTATCGAGAACTTTGGAGCTCCCCGATGCGCATTGGGGCAGGCGCCGAGCGCCGCTACCGTGCGCCTACGTGACAATATCCTCCCCGCCGTCGATGCGGATCACATTGCCGGTCAGCCAGTGGGTTTTATCGCTCATCAACGCGGCAATGGCCTGGGCAACATCCTCCGGAGTGGTGAGCCGGCCGCCGGGATTGCGCATTCTGGCGAACTCGGCCAGTTGTTCGATGCCAGGAATCTTGCTGGACCCGGGTGTGATCGTGACTCCGGCCTGGATGGCGTTCGCCGTAATGCCGTGCGGCATCAGCTCAAAGGCAAGCTGGCGGATGTGGGACTCCAGCACCGCTTTGGCGGCGGAGACGGGACCATAGTTGGGAATCACGCTGTGGCCGCCGGCGCTGGTCATGGCATAGATGCGACTGCCCGCCCTCATCATCTTCCGCCGCATCATCTCCTGCACCCAGTAAACCAGGTTGCTACCCATGACGTTGAGGGTCATTTCCATCTGCGCCTGGCTCACCTCGCCGTCCTTGCTCTCGCTGATGTAAGGCTGCAACGATCCAAACGCGATGGAGTGCATGAAGACCTTGATGAAGTGCTCGCCACCCGCAGCCTTCCAGTGCTCCTCCATCTGGTCGAGCGCCGCCTCGCGCTTATCAGCGTCCGCGGCGTTGACGTTGAAAAACACCACGTCGCGCCCCTCGGACTTGATGGCCCCCACGACTTCGGCCACATGGCTCAGGGCCGAACGGCGGTCAAAATGGATACCGAAAATATCCAGTCCCTCACGGGCCAGCTCGCGGCACGCCGCCTCACCGAAACCGCTGGATGATCCTACGATCAGCGCCCAGGGCCTGGGCGCAGAACCTCCGCTCATTCCTCATTCCTCTTCTCATGAAATGCATTCAGGGTTAATTTCCCGGGGATTTCCCGATCCAGAGAGATCTGGCCGCGCTACATCATCCGCGAACTGCGTTACCTGAATCCGCCGACGGGTATCGCCCAGATGTTCCAGTCGAACCTTGAAAAATGGCGGCGGTGGCTGCTCCCGAAGCCGCTCGCCCCACTCGATCATTACGGTCGAGCCCGAATTGAAAATTTCATCAAGGCCCAAGGTGCGGATTTCCCGGTCATCTTCGATCCGGTACAGGTCCACATGAAAAACGCGATTGGATCCAGCCTGCGTCCCGGCCGCCGAATCCCGGAAATATTCGTGAACCAGGGTGAACGATGGACTGGTAACTTCCTCCTCACGCGCCGCCCCAAGTCCAACGGCAACACCCTTGGTCAGCGTCGTCTTGCCGCTTCCCAAGTCGCCTTCGAGCAGCACCACCGCGGCCGGGCGGAAGTGGGCGGCCAGCTTGCCCCCAAAGGCCATCGTCTCCTCAGGCGAGTGGGTCACGATATCATAAAGCTGCCGGGTTTCCAAAGGTGCCGACCTCTTGGCGCTGGTGCAATTGGCTGTAGCGGTGCTCGACGAGCGTCGAAAACGATGTGGGGTCAACAACGGCGGTCACAGACGGCCGCTACAGCAATCGCATTCGCAACGGTCACGGCGCCAGCCGCCGGAATGCCGCCGGGATGGCCTCCAACAAATCTCCCGCAATCATCGAGGCTTGCCCTTGCCTTTCGGCGGCAATGTCGCCAGCAAGGCCATGCAGGTAAACCGCGGCGGCGGCCACATCCTCGGCCGGCCGTGAGCGGAACTGAGCCAGTAATCCTGCCATGAATCCCGTCAAACAATCTCCGGTACCCCCGGTTGCCATGCCCGGGTTTCCAGTAGGGTTCACCGCAACCCGGCCGCCCGGCGCGGCGACCAAAGTCCTCGATCCCTTCAAAACCAGCACAACTTTGTGAGCGGCCGCAAAATCACGCGCCACATCAATTCGCCGTTCCAGGAGATCCCTCGTTTCCATGCCGGTTAAACGGCTCATCTCCCCCGGATGCGGGGTGAGGATACGAATTCGGCCGCGTGAATCAATCTCGTCCACGTGCCCGGCAAGGGCGTTCAATCCATCCGCGTCAAGAACAACCGGCAAATCAGCTTCGTCCACTAGCCTCCTGACAAACTCCAGTGTCTCCGGATGGCTGCCGAGGCCAGGGCCCATCGCCAGCACGGTCTTGCCCTCAAGAATCTCTTGCAGAGCGTTCCCTTTCCGACCCTCCAGCGAAATGGCGCCGGCCTCCGTTTCCGGCAAGGGTTCCGTCATGAATTCCATCCCTTGGCACGCGAGGGTGGAGAGCGCGCTACGCGGCGTGGCGATGGTGACAAGGCCTGCTCCGGCCCGCAGCGCGGCTTTCGCGGCCATCGCCGCAGCGCCGGTCTTGCCCACCGAACCTGCAATCACCAACACATGCCCAAAGCTACCTTTGTGGGAATCCATAGGACGCGGATGATTTAACCATTGCAAATCTTCCGTGGTGGTGAGATCGAGAAATAGCTTTGGGTCGTTTTCCAGGAGTTCATCCGGCGTCCCAATTCCCCGCACCACCCATTTGCCCACATGCTCACAGGCCGGCGGGAAAACGTGCACATGCTTGGGAGCCGTGAAGGTGACACAAGCGTCGGCCCGAAGACATTCCCCGATTAAATGACTGCTGTCCGCGGAGAGACCCGTTGGAATATCGACCGCCACTATCTTGGAAGCGGGAAAACCGGTGTTCAGATCTTGCACCACGGTCAGAAAAAGTCCTTCGAGCGGCTTCGAAAGACCTGTTCCCAGCATCGCATCGAGAAACAGAGTGCTATCCGCAATTTCCACCTTCAACCTTTCCCACTCCTCGATCGCCTGAACAATGGAGACTGGCCAGTAGCTTTTGTAGCGCTCCAGGGCAGCGGCGGGGTCACCCCGCATTTTCGCGGGATCGGCAAACAAGACAACACGGGGACTCCGCCCCAACCCGCGCAGAAGCCTGGCCACGACCAGCCCATCCCCGCCGTTGTTTCCCCGCCCGCAAAGGATGGTTATTCGCTGGTGGTCGAGCGGAGCGTAGCGCTCCGTAAGGAATTCGGCCACTTTCTGGCCGGCATTTTCCATCAGCGTCAGACTGGGAATGCCGAGTCGTTCGGTGGTGAGGCGGTCGATCCGCTGCATTTGAGCGGCAGTAAGGATTTTCATGGTTTGTGGTAGATGATCTCTGGTTATGACTCCGTCGTACTGGTAAGACACCGCATTCACAACATCCAGCCGCCCGTAACATTCAGAACCTGGCCGGTGATGAAGGAGGAGTCTTCGGACGCGAAAAACTTTACGGCTTGTGCAACATCCCATGACGTCGCGGGACGCCCCACCGGGAAGCGCGCATCCGCGACCCGGCTCGCTTCATCCAGCGACAAATCCGGATCGTCAATGATCGCAGGGTTGACGACATTCACGGTGATTCCGTTTTTCGCTTCTTCAAGGGCCAATGACCGGCTTAAAGCCACCACGCCCGCCTTCGCCGCGGAATAAGCGGAAATCTTGGCCTGTCCAAACGCTCGCTCGGCGCCCGCCGAACCCAGATTGATGATCCGTCCCCAACGTTGCCGTCTCATCACGGGAAGCGCAGATTTTGACGCATAGAGGGCACTGAGAAGGTTCGATGCGACAACGGCCTGCCACTCCGCCGGAGAAGATTCGAGCACGGTCTTCCACTGGAAGTCTCCGACATTATTCACGAGGATATCCAGCCTGCCGTAGTGCTTGATCACGGAATCCACCAGTTCATTGACCTGTGCGGGGTCAGTTACGTCCGTCGCCAGTGCCAGGCCTTCCGTCCGTAGCGCCCGAATTGCCCCCACCACGCGCGCCGCGCCCTGCTTGTTGGTTCGATAACTGATGGCCAGCCGCGCGCCTTCACGCGCCAGGACCAACGCGATCTCCTTGCCGATGCCGCGTGACGCGCCGGTCACCAAAGCGATTCGATTGCGCAGGGACACATTAGCTCCGAAGGTCCGGCCTTAGCGGTCCAGTTTAGCGAACTTGGCGGAGACGGGCAACGAGAAGCCATCGCCCGGAGAGATCGAAGTCAAAGTGCCCCGGCCGACGGCGTCAACAGGATTTCATCAACATTGGAGCGGCGGGGCATCAAAAGGACATTCAACACTTGATTCGCTACGTCTCCCGGCTGCATCAGCCGCTCCCGATGAACCCTGAAATCAAACTCGTCCGTCATGCGGGTGCTTGTGGAACCGGGAAGCACCGCCGAAACGCGCACTCCCTTCGAGCGCAATTCTTCAGCCAGCACTCGCGTGAAACCGAGCGCTCCAAACTTGGAGGCGGTGTAGGCTGAACAATTGGGAAACGCGCTGCGGCTCGAAACTGAAAGAATATTCACGATGTGCGGCGACCGACTGCGCAGGAGCAGGGGCAAAGCCGCTTGGGTCACGAGAAAGAGCGAGGTGAGGTTTGCCCCGATGTTTCTTTTCCAGTCCTCAAGCGTGGTCCGAGCGAACGGCTTGTAGGTGAACACACCCGCGTTGTTGACCAACACATCAAGGCGGCCGACCTTCGCCTTGATGAATTTGAAGAGCTGCCGAACACTTCGAGCCTGGCTGGCGTCGGCCGCGAAGATGTGCGTTTCTCCCGGTAAGCCATCGGCGGCTCTCTGCAGGGACTTCCGGTCCCTCGCGACGAGCATCAGCTCGGCCCCAGCGGTGGCGCAAGCCGCGGCAATGGCAAGCCCGATGCCACGACTGCCCCCGGTGACGAGCACGACTCTGCCGTTGAGACTGTTTGGTATGCCGGCGCGTGGCGCGACGCTTTCGCGGACCGGGCTCTTATTTGATTCGGGGTTCATCAGGGTGTGGAAACCTAACCATCGCCCGAAGGAGGAGATGGCAAGGGGCATTCAGCCATCGTGCCGCCGGATGAGCGTCAGGAATTCTTCGCGCGTTCGGTGCGCGCTCCGAAAAACCCCGAGCATGGCAGACGTAACGGCAACCGAGTTCTGCTTTTCAACACCTCGCATGATCATGCACAGATGACGCGCCTCAATGACGACGCCCACTCCCCGCGGGTTGACCCTTTCCATAATGGTTTCCGCAATCTGAGTCGTCAGCCGTTCCTGCACCTGCAGACGCCGGGCGAAAACCTCAACCAGGCGGGGAATCTTGCTCAGGCCGATGACCTTGTTGGTAGGGATATAGGCCACATGGCAACGCCCGAAGAAAGGCAGCAGGTGATGCTCGCAGAGGCTGAAGATTTCGATGTCTTTTACGATCACCATCTCGTCGTAGGCGACATCAAACAGCGCGCCATTCAGCACCTTATCCACATCCTGGCGATAGCCGCTGGTCAGGAAGCGCATGGACTTGGCAACCCGGTCGGGGGTGTTAATCAACCCCTCGCGCTCCGGGTCTTCACCGACGCGGCGGATCAAGTCACGAATGTTTTCAGCCAAACCATCCGGTTTTACGGAGGCCGCAGGGTCCAGCATTTCTCGGATGTCTTCTTCGATCATTTGGCAATCTCCCGCACGGATTGTTTGCATCGGCGGAGTGACCGCTACCCATCGCCTATCCTTAGGTATTCAAAAAAGTTCGAACTGGTTTCCTCCAAGCCCACGCGCTCCAGGACCGCTTGAGGAGCGGCCGCAGGATCGGTGAGTCTTTCCTTCAAACTTCGATAAATCTCGACGCATAAATTCTCCGTCGTGGGCACCACCCGGCGAAAGGCTTCCGTGTCCAGATTCAAATGAACTTCGTCGAAACGCTCGATCACTTCGTGATTCACGACCGCATCGAGAAACCCCATATCCACCACCATGCCGGTTGAAGGATCGACGGAACCGCCGACCGTCACCTCCAGCACATAGTTGTGACCATGCCCGAAAGGGTTGTTACACTTCCCATAGATTCTGGCATTCTCCCGGGCGCTCAAAGAGTCATTGTGCAACCGGTGAGCTGCCGAAAAACGATAACGGCGGGTCAAGTGAACCATCAGTCCCCGTAGTAATCAACGTAGAGATCCGGAGTTTCATAAACGCGAACCCGCTGCAGCCTGCCCGGAGAGACCCGGGAGGCAAGCAGGTTCCAAATCACCATCGCAATGTTTTCAGTCGTCGGAATGAGGGTTTGAAAAGCTGGAACCTCCGCGTTGAGGAAGCGATGATCCATCCGCTCCATCACTTCGTTTTCCAACAATTTTTTAAGGTCCTTCAAATCCAGAACCATTCCCGTGCGGGGATCAATTTCCCCTGCCACCGTCACTTCCAACGTGTAATTGTGGCCGTGACCGTGAGGATTATTGCACTTGCCAAATACTCTTTGATTCTCCTCGGCGCTGAAAGCTGGGTTGTGATAGTAGTGCGAAGCAGAAAATTCGATTCGGCGGGTGAGGTGAATCATAAACTCTCCTTCGCTGCATAAACACGCCCCTTCCAGTGCACCTGGCCGCCCGTCCGGTAAATGCGAGCAGAGTTTAGAAGGAGTGAAGCGAACAGCGCCGAACCCAAAATTATGTACTTGGCCAGTGAGGGGTCGTATCCCAGCCGCCTCAAGCCGCTGCGGTAAAACCCATATTGACCCGCAAGCAAAGCGCACGCCAATATCCAACAAACCGCAAAATCCAGAGGCGCATGGCTGGCGCGCAGAAAAAATGGGAGAGCAAAGAGAAGCAAAGGCAAGAGGATATTCAAGACGGCCATTCGAAAAGCCGCCTTCAACAGCGACGCCAAGTCCCGCCGGAAGAGCAAATACAGATTCTTTGACCAGCCTGCCCACATCTCTCCAAATCGTTGGTACATCCGCGCCTGAACCCAGGAACCACCCGGCAGGAAGAGAAGACGGCCACCGCTCTGTTTCACTCGTCTGGCCAGATCAACATCCTCGAGAATTGTCTTGCGCCCAGCTTGATGTCCGCCTGTTCTTTCATACGCAGAGCGCCGGACCAGAATATACTGACCATTGGCGGCGGCTTGGGGAGAGTTGGGATCACTCG
>JBOGKI010000009.1:0-24083 GCA_050745605.1 Terriglobia bacterium
GCTTCTAGCATGGGACGTTTCACTCCCACCGTCGGGGTTGCCTCGATCCGCTTCGTCACGCCAGCGGCGCGCATCCACACTGGCCTGGATGATTACGGCATCGTCTTGATCCATGGTGGCGATCAGAAGTGTAACCCGGTGCGGGTTGGATGAAGCAGGCACTTTCGCGAAGATCCAGGTTCGCTCGCCATCTTTCGGCGAATAGTCGCGAATAAACATTTGCCAATCGGAGTCGAGCGAAGCGCGAACCACCTTCATGAATTCCTCGCGGTTTGTTCCGTCCAGCACGCGAGGGTCTTCAAAGAGGGCTATCTTCACATGTTTGACTCCGCCCGGCCTCCACACCGATGCCGCGAAACCCGCGAATCCCATCAGGAAATGATAATTGCGGTGGGTCTGGTAGTGAATCTCGACCTGCCGTACCGCCTTAGAGAAATCGTGAGTTCCAGCCTGGGCCGGCTGGGAAGCCAGAGGCAAGGCAACGGCCATCAAGATGATTGCGGGGATAACCTTTCCGCCCGGACTAATTCGATTTTGCATCGCTCGCTCCTTTCCGCGCGGCAGAATCCTGACTCTCCTTCCATTCGACGTGTGGGGCACCCATATGACCCTCCAGATGGCTGAGTTGCTTCAGGTCAATGGGACCGACGATATTGACAACCGTCAATTCCTTCGGCTGGGCAGAGATAATCGCCAACCCCTGAATGTGGTCGCTGGACCCCATGATGTATATCTCGTCGGTCTCTCCATCCCGCTGGCTCCGCACGTTAACGATCTTTGCCCAACCGGGCGCGTGAAGCTGGGCGCGGATGGCATCCAGATCGGCCTTGGTGTATTGGCCCTCCTTGGCAAACTCATAGTCGCGGACATAGATGCCCTGCAGCCGCTGAATGAGTGATTTGGTCTCGGCATCGTCCGAAGATTTTTCGTCGGAAATGAACCCGGCGGCCATCCGCAGCATCCTGCCGTCCAGCGTAACGTCGGTCACTTCGGAGGCTCTCTTCTCCAGACTCGTCAGGCGATTTAGATTGAGCTTGGCCATCTGCCCAAAGCCGCGCGGTGCGCCGAGCCCAACCACAAACCATCCGCAAGCCATCCAGCCGATGGCTGGCCAAATGATTCGGAAACTCTTACTTCGTGATGAATTCAAGGAGTTCATAATTCCTCCGCGCTTGGCGCTGATTTCTTCACGATCCCCTTCTGCCGGGATCCCTCGTTCAATCTTTGTATCTCTCGAAGCGCCACATTCAGCTTGGCGCTGGCAATGCGCAGGGCGATTTGAGCCTGCTGCCTCGCCCGCTCAGCTTGCGCTCTCTCCTGGCGGACCTGAAACTCGTGAACAACGCCGGCCACTGCCAGCAAGATCGCTGCCGCAATCGCCGCCGCCCAACGTAGTCCCACAGAAGCGAACCACGGCTTGGCCGGCGGGAGCACAATCGGCCGCGGCGACGTAGGGGCGGGCCTTGTGCCCGCCCGAAAAGTGGATTGAGCCCGCTCCAGAACGCGTTGCGCAAAATCAAAACTCGGCTCTCTGCGGCGCAACGCCGCTCGAAGTTGATTCTCAAGATTGCTCATATGTTGACGCCTTTCATCGCGCGTTCCAGCTTGCCATGAAGAAGCCGTAGCGACCTTTTCAGCACGCTCTTTACGGTGTTCAGGGGTATTTCCATCACTTCTGCAATCTCCTCATAATCAAGGTCCTCTTGAAAGCGCAAGATCACAGCCATTCTCGCCTTGTCGGGAAGGCTGGCCACGAGTCGTTGTAGGGTTCGTGAGAGCAATGGGTCCGGATGATTTCCGCTGCCCCACGGCTCCGCAATCTCGTCCAATGCCACCCATTGCCGCTTGTTTTCACCTCGCGCATAATCGATGCATCGGTGGTAAGTAACCCTTCGGAGCCAGCACACCAGGTGCTCCGCCGACTGAATGGAGCGCAGGCCCAGAAACAACTTCAGGAAAACGTCCTGGGCTAACTCTTCGGCCACCGCCGCGTCATGGAGGAAATAGCACGCCAAGCTGAATACCATGGACCGGTGTTCGCGGACGACCTGCTCAAACGTCCCCAGGCCTTCTCGACCCAGGTCGGCATCCGACCCAGCCTCCGCGGCAGCGGCTTGGCTCTTCATCTACCCTACCTCTGTCCTCTAATACGCAAACGGGTGGTGCGCTGGGTGCAAAACATTTCTGTCTGGGACTGGATACGGGTAGAATCTCTGAAGCTCGGCCCGAGCATCGCTTCGGTATGAGCGGAGGGGCGTTGCTGGACGACGATCTCGAAGGACTAACGGTTTATGCTTTGTTCAGAAGGGTGCGGTGGGCAAAAAGCTCAGGGTGAGATTCTCTGGTCTATTACTCAGTCAGCCTGGTTTCGGTTTGTCGACACCCCGAAGGCTCGCAACGGGGCGAGCGATCCCAGCCTTGCGCAACGTCCAAAAGGGAGCAGGGCCAAGACACCCTCGCAACCCTGCAAGGGCGAAACACGATTCGTCGCCGCCGGCAAGGTAGCCGGGCGCCGAAGAACAAGCCGCAGGATGTCCCGGCCTGCCCGAACTGGGCTGTTGTGGCTGGACTCAGCCGCTCAGGGCCGAGCTTCGTAAATTATGTTGAAGGGCGTTTCCGTGGCTCGCCGGAAACGACTGAACCCGGCCGAAGTCACCACTTGCCGGATCCTTGTCTCGCCGGCTTGCGCCCCCAGGCAGAGTGCCACTTCCTGGGAGCGCGAGCTCGGCGTACACAGCAGCGTCGAAAACGAGTAATAGACCCGGCCCACAGGATTCAGGTTGTCCTTCAGGGCATCGTTCGCAAAGGGCTCGACGATCATCCACGTGCCATCCTTGTTGAGTGACTTGCGGACGTGCGCGGCAGCCCCGGCGGGATCGCCCATATCGTGCAAGCAGTCGAAGACAGCTACGAAGTCGTAGTCCTTTCCCGGATACTCCTTGGCTTTGGCCACGTCGAACGTGACGCGGTCTGCGACACCTTCAAGCTTGGCGGACTCGCGCGCCGCTTCAATCGACTTATCGTGGTAGTCGAATCCGAAGAACCGGGATTTCGGGAATGCCTTCGCCATCAACACCGTGGAAGCGCCCTTTCCACAGCCGACGTCGGCCACTCGCGCTCCTGCCTCCAGTTTCTCCTTGACATCTTGGAGAGCGGGAATCCACGAGCTGACGAGATTCGCAGCATAGCCTGGACGAAAGAACTTCTCGCAGCCATGAAAAACCTTATCGTCGTGCTCGTGCCAGCCCATTCCTGCGCCGGTGCGAAAGGACTCCGCTATCCTGGGCACCGCGGCCAGCGATCCCAAGGCGAGCTCGAATGCTCCGGGGATGTACGCCGGGCTGTCCTCCTTCGCCAGCGCAAACGCCTGCTCCGCGCTCAGGCTGAACTTGTTTGTCTTAGCATCGTAGGTGACGTAGCCCCCCGCTGCTTGCGAAGCCAGCCACTCCCGCACGTATCGTTCATCGGTTTGCGTTTTGGCGGCGAGTTCGGCCGAAGTCATCGCTCCGGCAGCGAGAGCCTTGTACAATCCGAGTTTTTCCCCAATTACAACCATCCCAGCATGGACGGCAGCGCCGAGATCGCCGACGAATTGCCCAATAAAAACATTCAGTTTGTCCATGTCGAGAGCAGGCGCCGGTGTGGTATCCATGGCAGTCCTTCCTTTCGAGAATGTTCCTCAGAACCTTTGTTCGCTCAAAATGTGGGTTTGCTTTGCACGGAAGGCCGAACCCGCCGTCCGCTTGATACCACTTCTACGCCCGCAACAAGCGGAAGTCAAGTACAATCATTGCCGGCCGGCTAGGGGCTGTCCATTGGTTAAGGATTACCAGTAAAGTTGACCGTCTTCTCTGTAGCGGCGCTCTAGGAGATCCGCGAGGGCCGAAGTTTTTGCTCCTCGGCTGGACTGCTCCCGATCTTTGCTCGCCCCGCAGATCACTACCAATCTTTCAAGATTTCTCGCGCCGCATTGTGGCCAGGCGCTCCCATCACGCCGCCCCCAGGGTGGGTTCCAGAGCCACATAAATAAAGGCCCTTGATCGGAGAGCGGTATTTCGCCCAACCCGGAACCGGCCGCATCATGAAGAGCTGATCCAGCGTCATTTCGCCGTGAAAAATATTACCTCCGGTCAGCCCGAATTGCTCCTCCAGATCAAGCGGTGAAAGCACCTGGCGGTGCAGCACCAGGTTCTTGAATCCCGGCGCATATTCTTCGATGATGTCCATCACCCGGTCGCCATAGCTCTCCTTGATGGCGTGCCAGTTGGGCGCCACTTCTTTGGAGAGCGAATAGGGCGTGTACTGAAGGAAGATGTTCATCACGTGCTTGCCCGGCGGCGCCAGCGTGGAATCGTAGGTGGTGGGGATGGTCATCTCCAGCATCGGGCGGGTGCTGGGACGGCCGTACTTCGACTCATCGTAGGCGCGCTCGACGTATTCCATATCCGGGCAGATGTGAATCGTGGTCTTGTGATGAGGGCCCACGGACGAGCCGGGCAGGCAGGTGAAGTCCGGCAGGCCGTCCAGCGCCAAATTGATTTTCATGGAAACGCCTTCGATGCGGATGGACTTGATGGAAGCGGCGAACTCACCGGGGAGATTCTTCTCGCCCACCAGCTTCAGGAAGGTGCGTTTGGGATCGACTCCCGAGACCACCAGCTTGGCTTCGATTTCCTCGCCGTTTTCGAGCACCACGCCACGCGCCCGACCGTTCTTAAGCGAAACATTCCGGACCGGCGCTCCAGTGCGAATCTCCGCGTTTTTGCTGCGGGCGGAAGCGGCCAGCGCCTGCGTGATACCACCCATGCCGCCCTTCACGAATCCCCAAAGCCCTCGCACGCCACCCACGCCGCCCATGACGTGGTGCATCAGGATGTAAGCCGTGCCGGGCGACATCGGCCCACCGTTGGTTCCGATCACACCATCGGTCGCCAGCGCCACTTTCAGTTGTTCCGATTCAAACCAGCGGTCCAGAAAATCCTTCACGCTTTCGCTGAGGATGCGGACGTGGCCCTCTAGCTCTTGGCGTGGCATTTTGCGCGCACGGTTGCCGATCTTAAGCAGTGTCATTACATCATTCAGGCTGCGGCCACCCAGGTCCGGCGGAGTGGTAAGCAACAAAGGTTCCACAAAGCGCGCCAGGCGATCGACGTATTCTTCGTAGCGCGGGTAAGCCTCGGCATCGCGCCCGGAGAACTTGCGAATCTCCTCGCAGGTCTTCGCCATTTCCGAATACATGATCAGGTAACGCCCATCCGGAAAAGGGCTGAAGAAAGCGGGGTTCTTGGGATAAACCACGTAGCCGAATTTTTCCATGTCGAGATCGTCGATAACCTTCTGCTGCAGGAGACTAGCGAGGTAGGACGTGGTGGAGTACTTGAAGCCGGGATAAACCTCTTCCGTCACGCAGGCGCCGCCCACCAGGTGGCGGCTCTCCAGCATGACCACGCGCAATCCGGCGCGCGCCAGATAACCCGCGGTCACCAGGCCGTTGTGTCCCGCCCCGATGATCACCGCATCGTATTTCTGTGCCATTCGCTGTCCTTCAACTCAACCCCCGCCACCTTGGACGCCGGACTGCGTAGTGAACCGAGGGTCTGACGCTCGGCGCAACTTCCTCGCCGGACTCGCCAAGCGGCGACCCTCACTGGTGGTCCCGGGGAATGGTGGCTTTCCACGTCCGGTGGCGGATAACCTTGCCATTCTCCACCAGGATTCTTTGAAACTCATAGTAAAAGTTGTTGGCGTCGCTGGTGAGGTTCAGCAACACTTTCCAGTTAAGCTTGCGGCCGGGAAGAGCAACGGCCGTGTTCGCTTCTCCCTCGACTGAATTTTTCCCGGGATTCGCGTCCTCGAGATAATACATCAACTGCTCGTGGTTCTTCTCGGCGCCCCAAGGATAGGCCGATCCGTCGTCGCCACTCCATTCGACGCGCGTGGCCTGACGAGCCTCATCGCGGATCACCTGGTACGATCCCGGCCAGGTATCTCCGCCACCCCTAATATCCGGCCGGGTCTCATGCGTGGGCTTTTCGAAGTGCGGAATGGGCAAGCCGTTCTGCAGCGGCACCACGGGCAGGAGAATTCCTGAAGCATGATCCCTTCCCAGATAAAGCGCAGTGGTCATGGGATAAGGCGTCGGCCAGATCATAGGCCAAATCGCGTTGGAGATGGCCACTCGAATGCGGTGGCCTTTCGGAAAGAGCCAGGAGGTGAAGTGCAAGGCAAATTGCAAGTTATAGACTCTGTTGGGAACCAGGTTTTGCGGGGTCGAGTGAGAATGGCGCTGGGCTCCGCTGATGCCCGCGCCGGTGATCAGCGTGACGCTGCCATCGGGCGCAACGTCAGAGAGCCGCGCGAACCAATCCGCGAGCGGCGCCGGAGCTGACACCTTCAGTATCGCCTGGGGTAAGCCCAGAATCGCCACAGGATGGTCAAGCGGCGGCGAGTCATAGACCAGGCTGTAAGCGTCCGTGCCGCGCTGGTCCGTCGTCAAATCGCCCCACCAGAAGCCGGCGTCAATACCCGTGGTGGGAACGTCCTTCAGCAGGTGGGTGGCGGCCTGGGGAGCGGTCGTGCCCAAAGAGTGGTCAGGCTCAAAATAGTAGCTTTCCATTCGCTGGCCCTGCGGGGGCCAGCTTTCTTCACTGCGCCATTCGCCAGGAATTTCCTTAATGTTGAGACTTGGCGCGTACCAGTGGCGCATGTAAACCTGGACGTTCGGTTCCTTCATGATGCCGTTCTTCTCGCCTTTCAGCCAGCGGTCCCACCATCGCACCGCCTCCCCACGCCACTCGATCGCCGGCCCGAAATCCGGGGCATCAGGATCGCCATGATTCCACGGACCCACCAGAGCCTTCACCGGCGCCTTGAGGTTCTTGAGGTAATCGGGAATGGTATCGCGGTAGCCGTCGAGGAAGCCGCCCACCAGAAACACAGGAATGTGAATGGAATTGATGGGGCGAACGGGCTCATGCCAGAATTCCCCGTCGCGCTGGTGCTTGAGGTAGAGAAGAAACCACGGAGGCGCATCGAAGCGGTTTTCCAGCGTTTTTTCATCGACCGGAAACCCCGGCGAAGGGCTGATGCCAGCCTCCAGGTCCATCGCCAGCTCGAATTCGTCAGCGTGCATCAAGCCGTCGATGTAATGAATGTCCTGGGTGAGAAGCTGGTCGGTGGCGCAGATGGCAATGATGGCTTTGAGCGCCGGCGGTTCGCGCATGGCCATCTGCAAGGAATTGAAGCCGCCCCAGGAGATACCGATCATCCCCACCCTTCCCGAGGACCACGGCTGCCGGGCGAGCCAGGCGATGACCTCCATTCCGTCGCGTTGCTCCACTTGCGAGTATTCACGCGGCGGAAGGTGGCCCTGGCTGGAACCGGTGCCGCGAATGTCCACGCGCGCCGAGATATAGCCGCGATGCACAAAGTAAGAGTGAAATTCAAAATCCCACTGCGCCGTCCCGTCGTCCTTACGGTAAGGAAGATATTCGAGGATGACGGGAAGCTTTTCACCGGGCTTCCGGTCTGCCGGCAGGAAGAGGTTGGCCGCCAGCTTCACGCCGTCGCTCATCGGAATTCTTACATCAACGATGCGAATCCGGTGATAGACCACCGGCGGGTTCACGCCCGCGCAAAGGCTTTGGGGAAGGCTAAGGCAAAAGCCGAGCAAAGCCAGCGCCAGCCAGCAGAAAACAGCCAAGCAATTTCGCCTCATCAACTCATTCCTCTGGAAGGCAGAAAAGGAGTAATTGCTACCTCGCGCGGTTCAAGGCACCAACCCACGTGCCCCATGAACATCATCCTGGCTTAGAACAGCAGCTTCAATGCAAACTGCACGAACCTCGGATCGCGCGCCGTGGTGATCTGTCCGAATTGTGTTCCAGCGCCGATATCGCCGTCGGGATTGTAGAATTGCGTGTGATTGAAGAGATTGAAGAACTCTGCCCGGAATTCGAGCGTGAAACGTTCGGTGAATTTCGTGTCCTTCAATACAGAAAAGTCGTAATTATTGATTCGGGGCCCGGGAAACATGTTGTGGGAAGCATTGCCAATCTGGCCGAGGGGCTCCGTCGTGAACGAATTAGGATTGAAGTAGAGGTTCGGCAGAATGGTGCCGCCCACGCCGGTGTTGTTCTGATGAGGGTTGTAATATTGGACGGGACCCGTCACCGACGGGCGGTCGGCGGTCTCAAAGTCGAAGCTGCCCGTCAGGGAATTGTCAGATGCGGAATCCGTCAAGTGGACGGGAATGCCGCTTTGCAAAGTGTATATCCCCTCAAATTGCCAGCCATCCGCGAGCTTCTTTAGCGCACCGTCGGAATGCACCCAACGTCCGAAAGGCGCGGTATACCCATAACTCACCACCAAGTGATGCCGCGCATCGAAGCCGGAAAGCGTGCGGTCACAGGCAAAGCAGAAAGGATTCAGCAGATTTTCGAAACCCGAGGTATTGTCGATGGACTTGGAATAGGTGTAGGACACCAGGAATTGCGAGGTCTCACCCCGGCGCTCAAGCCTTAACTGACCCGAGTTGTAATTGGAATTCGAAACTGGGGCGATAGTAAAAATGCTGCCAAAGTCTTCCGTTCCGCCGACGTTCGAAAAGGCTCCCGCCGGGCGCGTCCCGTAATAGGTCTGGCCGGAGGCGGTGGTGTAGCTCAGATCCTCGCCGAAGGCTCCGCAACCGTACGCCTGGAGCTGGAGGCAGAGCGAAGGATTCCCGGCATTGGCATCGTAGCTGGCAATCAGGTGATGCCCCTCGCTGCCCACATAGCCCATGGTCAACACCAGGGATGGTGTGAGCTGGCGCTCCACAAAGAAGTTGTACTGCTCCATGTACTGATCCGGCATCTGGGGCGGAAAATTGCCGAACTGAAAGATCGGATAAAACCCACTGAAATCGATGTGCTGTCCGGGCTGCGGTGGGACAAAAGGAAAGGGGTTGGGGAAAACCTGGCCCGACTGGGAGACGAAGGGATTGGCGAAGCCAGGTCCGCCAATGAAGGTGCTGCCGCCATAAGGTGGATCGCCATTGAACTGCAGCAGCACCTCCTGCTCAATAGGGTTATAGAACATGCCGAAAGCCGCGCGAATCACCGTCTTGGCGCTGCCGAACGGGCTGTAGGCCAAGCCGATCCGAGGGCCAAACGCATGATAATCCGTGCTCGTCAGGCCGCGAGGAACGCCCTTGTCGCCCGGAAACAGCAGTCCCGGAGGCGCGGTAGGAAACACCGTGGATTGTGGAGCGGGCTGACCCGGTGCGGAAGGAAAGCGGTAAACAGAGACGGCATTGTTTTGTTCGGTGAACGGTGGAAACAACTCCCATCGCACGCCGGCATTCAGCGTGACATTGGACCGGATCTTCCAGGTATCCTGCGCGTAAAGGCCTGCATAGGTGGTGCGCAACCTCTCATTCGAAACATTTCCTTCCGTGTAGGAGTCCGGCAGGCCGAGCAGGAAATCGGCGTAGGGATCTCCCGTGGTGTTGGGTCCGAATCCGCCAAAAGTGTAGGCGCCATCGAACAAATAGACCAGTTGCTGGTCGTAGCGGATTCTCTCGACGTTGCCACCAAATTTGAGGGTGTGGGCGCCCACCACCTTGGAAAAATTGTCTGTCCCTTCAAAGGTGTTTTGGATGTTCGAGCCGCCCCCTGAGCCGGCGCCCGGCCCCTGAAACACTGGCCCTCCCGCGATGTCGATCACCGGCAAACTCTGCAGATTCGTTGGCGGGCCGGTGTTGATCCCGGTGAACCCATAGGCCGTCGGTGAAAACGTAACCGTGGGATTACTGGTACTGCCGTTTCCCTCCCGCAGATAGCTGAACCGTACCTCGTTCAGCGTGGTGGGATTGATGATCCAGGTATCGGTAAGATTCGCCTCCTGATTGCGCGTGCGGCTGATGACCGGAAAGCCGGGAAGATCCAGGCTCGAAAGGCCATAAGCGGTCTGCGCGTTATCGTCATAGTAATAAAACCCCGTCAGTCTCTGCGTGTTCGTAAGCTGATGATCCAGCTTGGCGCTGCCCATGGCGTCGTTGAGCGGCTGGACGGGTGATACCGACAGGTATTGTCCACCCACGTTCGGCTGGGGAATAAATTGGCTCATGATTTTCTGAGCCAGAGGGTCAAAGTAAGAAGTAGGGATGGTGGCGTTCGGGAAAATCTGGCTGTAGGGTGTTCCCGCCGCAAAGCAGTTGGCTGGGTTCGGTGCGTCCACCGGGAAGCAAAGATTATTGGTTAGAGAGCCTGTGAAGCCGGCCGGATTCCGGGAGGAAAGGTTGCCACTTCTCGCCGGAACACTATAGACGGGCAGCAGAGACCCGGGCACTCCCGTCCGTTCCCGCGTCTCCTGAAAGCTCAGGAAGAAAAATGTCTTGTCCTTCTTGATGGGACCGCCGAGGGTGGCGCCGAACTGGTTCAGATGGTAAGGCGCGCGGTTCAGCTCGAAAAAGTTACGGGCGTTGAGACCGGTATTGCGCATGAACTCCCAGGCGTCACCGTGAAAGTTGTTGGCACCGGACTTGGTCACCACATTGACGATGGAACCGGCGTTGCGCCCGTATTCGGCGTCGAAGGTGTTGGTGATCACCTTGAATTCCTGCACCGCGTCGGGCATGAGTTGCACCAGTCCCTCATTCTCATTGATTTCGTTCGTGTCACCGCCATCCACCATGAAGTTGTTCATCACCAAGCGGCTGCCGCCGCTGGAGTAGATCAGCGGCCCGGCCGACCCGAAGATGGGGTTGTTCGGATCCGCATTCCCGGGCACCGTGATACCCGGCTGCAGCGCAATCAACTGGTAAACGTTGCGTCCGTTCAAGGGCAGGTTCACGATCGGCGCGCTGTTGATCACCGTTCCCACCTGCGTGGTGGTGGTATCCACTTGCAGGGGCTTCGCCTTCACCTCGACGCGCGACGAGACCGTCCCGACTTCGAGCGAGACGTCAAAAGAAGCGATCTGATTCACAACCAGGTGGATGCTGTGGACGATGTGAGTCTGGAACCCCTGATTCTCAACCTGGAGCGTATAGTTTCCAACCGGCAAAAGCAGGAAGATGAAGTTGCCGCCCGCATCCGTCTTCATGGTCCGCGCCTGATTCGTCCCCTCATTCGTCACGGTCACGCTCGCGCCCGGAACCACAGCGCCGGTCGCATCCGTCACTGTCCCCTGGATGGTCGCGGTCGTATCGGCCCAGGAGCGGGCCGGCGCAGCGAGAAGTACGAGAACGAAAACCATAAGTCCGGCGATGGAAGTCCTGTTCATCATGCCCTCCCGTTCTCTGCTCCCGGCGGTTCCAATCTCTGTCGCTATCTTTCGAACCCGTTCCTTTCGAGAGCGAGCTTCAAATCGGCAAAGAGCAGCCGGTGGAAGAGCTGCTCGCCCGCTTCCCGCCGCACGGACAGGCGGCCGGCCACATAACCCCGCGACTTCAATCCGCGCTGCACCGACCTGCAAATGCCGGTGTCTTCATCCTGGATGCGGTCGCTCACGCGGATACTCTCGCGGTTGTAGGCCTCGCCATCCGGACCGGCTGGCTTGAAGTAAAAATCGAAGATCACCCGACAGTGGTCCACATCGATGGGAAGCACCAGGTTGGTGTCCATCGCTCCTTCGTACCAATTGATCATGAAATTCGGATAGAGCCAGAAGTAGTAAGTGCGATCGCCTTTGCGGGTCGCGGCGGTCGAGGCGTCCGCCTGGCCGGAGGATTTCATGGGGCTCGATTGGATACAGCAGAAGTCCACGTTCTCGATGGTGTAATGGGTGTAATCCAGGATGGAATTCAACCCCTTATGCAGATGAGGCACGTGATAACCACCGTCCAGGTAGTTATCAATAAAGACCTTCCAATTGCAGGCCAGCGTATAGGTGTGACGGTCAAAAAAGTTGAGTGCAGTGAAATTGAGCGGCGTCGCGCGGCCGATCAATCCGCCCAGGAAGCCGGTGAGCGGCGCGGCGTTCTCATCCAGATTGGTAAAGACGAAGTTCTCCCACGTATCCACGCTAACCGGAACGAGACCGTTATTACTGCGGTCAAAATTGCGCACGCCCTCGAATTCCGGCGTCCCCTTTAAGCTCCCGTCACAGCCGTATGTCCAACCGTGATACGGACAGCGGAAATTCGTCACCTTGCCTTCGGGTTCGGTGGCCACTGCGGCGGCATGGTGACGGCATACATTCAGGAAGGCGCGCAGCTTGCCATCCTCACCACGCACCACCACGACCGGCTCGCCGGCCACTTCCGCCGTCAGATAGCACCCCGGCTCTTTCAACTGATCCATCCGCCCCACCGCTTGCCAGGCTCGCGAAAAGACGGACATCCGCTCCAGCTCGGCCATGCGCGCGTCCGTGTACCACGGCGCTGGAATCGTGGATGCCTCCGCCAGCGGCGCCGCCGGATTGTACAGCTCCAGAACCTGGTTTAACGCTCTTTCCATGTTCATCGCCTCCCGCCACGGGGGTTTGCCGACATCCGAGCACGGCTTCATAGGCGGTGCGACAACTGCTTCTCTAGCCGCCGCGTTCCCACCGCTCAAACCCTGAAGTTTCATCCCGTCGGCGGGGACACCGCCGCCCCAGAAAAACTTCAGCAGCCTTCACGTGATCTCGACCGGCGAGCTTTGGGCTTCTGCGCCTGGGGTTTTCCAACGGCGCCGCGCAGCACCTCCAGAAACTGGCGGACCCGCTCCTCTTTCTTTTCCAGAGTCTGGCCCGGCCGGTGGAACAGACCCGGATCGAGCTCCTCCGTCAGCAACGCATCCTGAAACCGCTCCATCGTCCAGTCCAGAATCGAAACCACCATGGCGCGGTCCAGGTCTTCCCGAACCTCTCCCCGCTCCACGCCCATTTTCACAAATGCCGCCGTGCCATAAGGATCCTCTGAAACCAGAAAACGGTTGATCTCGCGCCGGATTCGCAGGTCCGTCCCATAATTTCCGAGCAGCGACACGCGGTAGGGAATGTAATCCTCGCGCACCAAGTGTTCGGTACGAATCAACCAGTAGCGCAGAGTCTCGAAGAAGCCCTTGTCCAGAACCGCTTCAGGAGCGTCGAGATATGCAGGGAATGTCCGCACTGCCGACCGGTAGGTTTCCAGAAACAGTCCCGCCTTGCTACCGAAGTGTTGGAAGATGGAGCCCTTGGCAATTCCCAGCTCCCGCGCCAGATCCTCGATTCGCGCCTCATGGAAGCCGCGGTCGGCAAAATGGCGTAGCGCTGCCTGCACAATCCGCTCCCGCTTGGCCAGGGTGCCGGGCCGCGAGGCGGCGGCGCGGGGAGGTGTTGCGGCACGGACTCGAGTTTCCGATTTCATTAATGACTCGCAGTCATAACCGTCTCGATAAACCTCCCTGGCGCGCCATTATATTCGGAATCTCCGAAAGGTCAAGCCTTTTTAATCGGTCAGAACCCGATGTTAACTTTAGGTCATAAATGAGCCAGTATCATCTCTTTTCGGCTTGCCGTAGGCTCACGGCGCTCGCACCCAAATAAGGAATAGTCTTGACTTCTTCGGAAAATCCATGCATCCTCTCCGGGAAATCCGTTTTGTAACTATGAGTCATAGATTAATCGTGTTTCGGGCTCAACCGGTTTCGACCCCAGGGCAATGAGGCGCCGCGCCGGGATTCTCGGGGGCAGGGTTTTGGTGATATGACCTGGAGTCATTTAAAGGATGCTTTCGCCCCAAAGAGACCGCTATGATGCGCTGGTCATCGGCGCCGGACACAACGGCCTGACCGCTGCGGCTTATCTGGCCCGCGCCGGACTTTCCGTCCTCGCCGTGGAGCGCCGCGAAACCGCCGGTGGATGCTGCGTTACGGAGGAGATCGCCCCCGGCTGTCGCGCCTCCACCACCTCCTATATCGCCAGTATGCTGCGGCCCACGGTTGTTCGCGACCTTCAGCTCAAGCGTCACGGCCTGCGCATGGTCCCCTGCGATCCGTTCCTGCAGATCGCATTGCCGGAGGGCCGCGTCGTTCCGTGGTGGGCGGATCCCAAACGCAGGAAGGACGAATTGCGCTCGCATTCACCCGCCGATGCGGAAACATTCTTTCAAGTCGACGAGGAGCTGAAACGTCTGGCCCGCTTCTTCCAGCCCTTTTTTCTGAAGCCGCCGCCGGACCTGAACGCCCGGGGCATCAACCGGTGGAAGGAAATTTTCCGTGCTGGAAAACACTTTCGGAGTATTTCCGGCAGCGAGATTTCCAGCCTCATCTCTTTCATGACGGGCAGCCTGGGCGAGTTTCTGGACCGCCACTACGAATCGGAAATTGTGAAGCGGCTAATCCTCGCCAACAACGTCTACGGCATGCACGGCGGGCCGTACCATCCTGGCACCTGCTTTGGATTGCTGTTTCACTTGCTCGGCGGCGGCGAAAAAGAAGAGCAGGGGTTTTACGGCCATGTGTTGGGCGGCATGGGCTCGATCACTCAGGCTCTGGCTGCCGCCGCCCGCGAATACGGCGCGGAGATCATGACTTCAGCTCCGGTAGCGCGTATTGAGGTTCGCGGCGGCCGCGCCCGCGGCGTGGTGTTGGAAGATGGCAGGGAAATTCGGGGTCGCGTCATTCTCTCCAATGCCGATCCTAAGCGCACATTTCTCGCCATGGTCGATCCTGCCGAACTTCCCGCCCAATTTGTCAAAGCGGTTCGCGGCATTAAGATGGAAGGTCCGTGCGCCAAGGTAAACCTGGTGTTGAGCGAGGAGCCGAGCTTCCGCGGCACACCGGCTAACGCCGATCCGCAGCAGCGTTCGCTCTTCACCCTGGTTCCCACGCTCGAAGGGGCGGAGAATTGTTACCACGCCGCCAAATTCGGCAACATCCCCGAAGATATTTGGGTAGATTGCGTGGTGGCTTCGAACGTGGACCCGTCGCTCGTCCCGCCCGGCCGCCACATCATGACTTGTTTCGTTCAATATGTCCCCTATCGCTTGCGCGAAGGCTGCTGGGACCAGAAGCGCGAGTGGTTGGGCGACCGCGTGGTGAAGAAGATCGCGGAATACGCGCCCAGCGTGCCCTCGGCCATCGTCGCGCGCCAGGTGCTGACGCCGCTCGACCTGGAACGGACCTACGGCCTGACGGAGGGCAACATCTTTCACGGCGATTTGAACCTGGAGCAGCTCTTCTTCATGCGGCCGGTCCCTGGGTGGGCGCAGTACCGGACTCCTGTGCGCGGGCTCTATTTGTGTGGGGCAGGAGCCCACCCTGGCGGCGGCGTCACCGCCGCTCCGGGACACAACGCGGCGCACCAGGTGTTGCGAGATCTACGGCGTGGGAAGATCCGGGATTAGCCGGGCGCGATGTGGCTCGGGGCTGGTGGACCGCAGCAGGCTCTAACCAAGTATTGGTTGAGCCTTTGCTGATTGCTGATGCCTGATCGCTTACTCTGCTTGTCACGCGTCACTATTCACTGTTATTGAAAGGGAGGACTTCATGAAAAGGGGAATTTTGGAAAGGCTCGCGGCGGGGCCGGTGCTGGGAGACGGCGGGTATCTGCTGGAACTCGAAAAGCGCGGCTGGGTCCAGGCGGGGCCGTTCACGCCGGAGGTAGCCCTAACGCGGCCGGAAGCTTTGCGCGAGCTTCATACGGAATTTCGCGAAGCCGGCGCCGAAGTGCTTCAGGCGCTCACCTTCTATGCCAGCCGCGACAAGCTGGCGACCGTAGGCCTCCAGGACCGATTGGAGGATCTGAACCGCGCCGCGGTCCGCATCGCGCGCGAAGTGGCCGGCGACCGTTGCCTGGTGGCTGGAAACATCAGCCTTACCTGGATGTATGAGCCGGATGACAAGGCCTCGCACGACCGCGTTCGCGCCCAGTTCGACGAGCAATTGAGGGTGCAGGTGGAGGAGGGCGTGGACTTCATCATCGGCGAGACCTTCTCCTGGCTCGGCGAGGCGCTGATCGCCGTAGAGCGCGCCAGGAAAACCGGATTGCCGGTGATGGTCACCGTCTGCTTTGAAAACCATGACCTTTCAACGGACGATAAGACTCCCGCCGAATGCGCCAAGGCCTTGGCCGACGCTGGCGCCGACATTGTAGGCGTCAACTGCCTGCGCAATCCGCGAAACACTCTGCCACTGATGGCGGCAATGCGCCAGGCCGTCAGCGGTTACTTGGGATGCCAGCCCGTGGCCTATCGCACCCCCGAGGGCAAGCCGGACTTCACCAGCCTGCCCGAGTTTCCGTATGCGCTGGACACGCTCCAAATGAGCCGGCGCGAAATGGCGAATTACGCCACCCAAGCCCGCGACCTGGGCGTGAACTACATCGGCGCCTGCTGCGGAACCGTGGCCACCCACATCCGAGAGATGGCCGTGGCCCTCGGCAAGCGGAAACCGGATGAGAGACCCTGGAAGTCAACCACCGAAAAGCCCATGTCCGCCTATGAATACTACAACCACGACAAGGTTTCCGGTAAGGTGGCGGCCGGCCGCGCGCGCGCCGCTCGCGGCTCCTATTCAAAGTCGAAGCGGCGAGTGGGATGCTGCCGCGCGCACGCGCTCTGAAAGCCAGGAGAGCCGATGCTGCCCCACTACGACATGAGGTCCAGGCGCGTCTTGTCACGCTGCCTCCTCGAGGCTTTGAAGCCGCGAAAAAATAACCAATCTCACGTAGATGCCAAGTTCCTAGGAATCCTGGAGGACAACCGGTTCATTTGTTCCGGGGTTTGGCGCGTTGGCGGGACATGCTTTCTCGGCGATTTCTTCACCCCTGCCTCGGGGTGATATGTTCAGCGCCCCTCTCACGAAAGGTCCGACCAAAGATGCCTTGACATTGCGATCTGGATCACGCTAATATGCGCGTCAGAGATTTTTACTTCCAGGGTTACGGAAACGGAGATCTTTTACGAAAAAAAGAGGTCTTGACATTGCGGCCCGGGGCACAATATTATTTGGTCCAACCTTTGACTTTGGGGTTACGAGCGGGAGATCTTTCGATTCGCCTCGGAATCTGATATCGTAAATCCGGGTTGAGTGTTACGCCCCACACGGTCTTGGTGACTGCGATCGCTGACGGCATGGCCCCCCTGTGCTGGTGGCGAACCGCACCAAGGGTTACCTTGGCTTCCACAGTAGGCTTCGGTCTGCTGTGGGAGCCAGGAACCTCATGTTGGACCCCCAGAAATTAGACAATTCTCTATACAGGACACGTTAAGTGTTTGCGCATGGGTGGTCGAGCAGACCGTCAGGGCATGGCTGAAACCCTGCCCTGACGGTCCCCTGCGAATTCACTTAGTGCCCTACGTATACACGATTCCATCAAAGTCAGTGTAGTATCGAGTGCAGAACGGAGCAGTGGGGCCGGCGGCGGGGGCGAGCGTTCTCTGCAAGCTGCTATAATGTAGATTGCTCGTCCGATCGCGGTCTTACCCTTACTCGCCAAGGCGGCTGATTCATGTTCAAGACCATTGAGTGGACCGGCGACGGTGTGCGCATGATCGACCAGACGCGCCTGCCGGCTGACGAAACCTACCGGCTTTGTCGGGATTACCAGGCGGTGGCGGAGGCCATTCGTTCCATGGTAATTCGCGGCGCCCCGGCCATCGGCGTGGCGGCGGCGATGGGCATTGCGCTGGGTATGCAACAGTCACAAGCGAAGAGCGTCGAGGCCCTGCAATCGGCCTTCGAGACCATTGCCGACACGATTTCCCGCACTCGGCCTACGGCCGTCAACCTCTTCTGGGCGGTACGCAGAATGCGAACCGTGTTCGAGAACGTCTTGAAAGGCGGTGGGAGCGAAGCCGAAGTCATCACGAAGGCTAAGGCACTATTGGTGGAGGAAGCGCAAAAGGTGTTATCGGAAGACATTGCCGTGAATGAGGCAATGGGCCGCCACGGCGCCGCGTTGCTGAATGATTCCGCAACCGTGCTCACCCACTGCAATGCCGGGGCGCTCGCCACCGGCGGTTATGGCACGGCGCTGGGTGTGATCCGCGCTGCGGTTGCCGCGGGTAAGAAGATTGATGTTTTTGCCGATGAGACTCGGCCGTTTCTGCAGGGCGCGCGCTTGACGGCGTGGGAACTGGCGAAGGATGGCATTCCGGTGACGCTCATTACCGACAGCATGGCCGGCCACTTCCTGCGCAAGGGACAATTGAGCGCCGTGATTGTGGGAGCGGACCGCATCGCCGCCAATGGTGACGTGGCCAACAAGATCGGCACCTATACGGTGGCCGTCCTGGCGCATGAAAACAAAATTCCCTTTTATGTCGCCGCTCCGCTTTCCACAATTGATCTGAGCCTGGCCTCCGGCGAACAGATTCCCATCGAAGAACGTGCCGCGGCGGAAGTCACGCACCTGGGCGGCGTCTCCATTGCGCCGGTGAACGTGCCCGCACGGCATCCGGCTTTTGACGTGACGCCCAACCGCTACGTGACTGCGATCATCACCGAACGCGGGATCGCCCGCGATCCTTATTCCGAAAGTCTGCGGGCGCTGTTCGGATGACCCCTATGCCAGCCACCAAGGAAATCCGGGCCCGGGAGACGCCGCTCTCCAAAATCTTCGGGCCGGGGGGCTGGCTGGCGCGCCATCATCCGCGTTACGAATTCCGCGCAGCTCAGCTCGAAATGGCGGAGGAAGTGGAGTCTGCGCTCGAAAACCGCCGCCATCTGATTGCCGAGGCCGGGACCGGCACGGGGAAGACCCTCGCCTATCTGGTGCCGGTGATTCTGAGCGGCCACCGCGTGGTGATTTCGACCGGCACCAAAAACCTGCAAGAGCAACTTTTCTTCAAGGACATTCCTTTTCTCAAGAAGTTGTTTCCCAAAATCAGCGCCACGCTGATGAAAGGCCGCCAGAATTACCTATGCCGCCAAAAGCTCTACGACATCGGACAGCAACCGGTCCTGACCGGCATCGATGACGTGGAGCTGATCCAACAGGTTCAGCGCTGGGAGCCGAAGACCGAGACCGGCGACCGCGCCGAGCTACGCGACCTGCCGGACACGAGCGAACTCTGGTCCCGCATTGACGCGCGCCGCGAAGCCTGCACGGGACAAAAATGCGAGCAGTTCAAACGCTGCTTCATCACGCTGATGCACCAGCGCGCCCAGGAATCCGACCTGATCATTGTCAACCATCATCTATTCTTTGCAGACCTCGCCTTGCGGCAGACGGATGCGATGTCGCTGTTGCCCGACTATCATGCCGTGGTTTTTGACGAGGCGCACGAGATTGAGGACGTGGCGACTCGTTACTTTGGCCTGCAAGTGAGTAATTACCGCTTTGAGGAACTGGCGCGCGATACGGAGGCTACCCTTAAGCAGCGCCATCTTGCCATCGCCGAGATTTTCGCGGCTTTGGGCGAGCTGCGCCGCCGGGCGGAACTCTTCTTCGACCTCTTTCCAAGGGACGAAGGGCGCCGGGCCTTCGAAAATCGCGCCAACTTTCTGGAAGTAAACCGGGGCGCTTACTCCGCACTGTCGAACGCGCTGGTGCGGCTGGAAAGCGAGTTGCTCCGCGTCCCGGAACGGCCGGAAGAGATTACTCAACTGGCGCGGCGAGCCGCAGAACTGCGCAACGATTTCGAAGTGGTTCTGGAGGGCAAGGATCGCAACCTGGTTTTCTGGTGGGAGCGGCGTGGCCGGGGGCTTTTTCTGGAAGCCGCACCGATTGATGTTTCCTCGATCCTGCGTGAAAAGCTTTTTGAGAGCACTGATTGTGTGGTTCTGACATCCGCGACGCTGGCGGTGCGGGATGGCTTCGACTTTCTTAAGTCGCGGCTGGGCGTGCGCTCCGCGCGTGAAAAAATCTTTCCTTCGCATTTCGATTTTGCGCGGCAGTGCCTGCTGTATACGCCGGCCCACCTGCCGGATCCCAGGGCACCGGACTTCACGCGGCAAGCGTCGGAGGAAATCCTCGGTGTGCTCAGGGCCACTGAAGGCCGGGCCTTTGTCTTGTTTACTTCGCACCAACAGATGCGCGGCGTTTATGAGCGCGTTCGCCGCCGCGTCGGTTACCCTATGCTGCTGCAGGGCAAGGCGCCGCGCAGCGAGCTGCTGGAGAGGTTCCGCTTGACGCCCAACGCCGTGCTTTTCGCCACCAGTTCCTTCTGGCAGGGCGTGGACGTGCAAGGCCCACAGTTGAGCGCCGTCATCATTGACCGTTTGCCTTTTGCGGTGCCCACTGACCCGGTGGTGGCGGCTCGAATCCAGCAAATCAACGACGATGGCGGCAATGCCTTTGGCGATTATCAAGTGCCGCAGGCGGTGATCGCGCTGAAACAGGGTTTTGGACGATTGATCCGCAGCGAAAAAGACCGCGGCGTGCTGGTGATCCTGGACCATCGCCTGATCCGGAAGTCCTACGGCAAGATTTTCCTGGAGAGTCTCCCGCCCTACGCGCGAACAAATCGGCTGGATGATGTGATGGATTTCATGCGAGAATGCTAAGCTGATTAAGAAATTGGATCTTGTGCCGCCGCTTCTGGTCCGGACGTCCCTCCAAGCGGCTTTTTCAGGACAACTGCATAGCCGTCCACGTTTGAAGGAATCATGTTTGACGTTTCGGTAGATTATGGCTTTTCCGCCGGCCATGCCCTACGTGGCTACAAAGGAAGGTGTGAGAATGTCCACGGGCACAATTATCGGGTACGGGTAACGGTCTCCGGGAAGGATCTCGACCCCACGGGTTTGCTGGTCGATTTCACGGACGTTCGCGCCGCTATCAGGGCCCTCGCTGAGCGGTTGGATCATCGCTTCCTGAATGATCTTCCACCCTTTGACCGGATCAATCCCTCCGCGGAAAACTTAGCAAAATATTTCTCCGACGAGATTGAGCCGAAATTTCGCGGTCACAACTTCCGGGTTGAGAGTGTCACGGTTTGGGAAACCGACCAGAGCTCAGCCACTTACCGCCCGGCCCTGGGTTCCTGAAGGTTTACGAGAGCCGCCTCGATGGTGAAAGGCTCGCCCGGGTCGATCGGCGGAGACTTTTTCCAGGGCCTGGCCGAACTCTTGCCGCTGCGGCCGCTCGAACTTTCCCGCAGGTTCCAGTTCAACGAAAGAGAGTAATCGATTGGAATGAATCCTCGCTCCGTATTCAGCATGTTTTCTTCCGACCTCGCCATTGACCTGGGCACGGCCAATTCCCTGGTCTATGCCAAGGGCAAGGGCATTGTGGTGAATGAACCCTCGATCGTCGCCATCAACAAGGTGACCGGTGGAATCGAGGCGGTGGGCCGCGAGGCCAAGGAGATGCTGGGCCGTACTCCCGGAAACATCGTGGCCATCCGGCCTTTGAAGGATGGCGTGATTGCGGACTTCAAAGTCACCGAGAAGATGCTGAACTACTTTATTCAGAAGGCTCACAATCGCAAGATGTTCGTTCACCCGCGCATTGTGATTGGAGTGCCTTCGGAAATTACTCAGGTGGAAAAGCGGGCGGTGCAGGACTCGGCCATGCGCGCCAAAGCCAGTGAAGTTTTTCTGGTGGAACAGGCAATGATGGCGGCCATCGGCGCGGGCTTGCCGATTACGGAACCCTCCGGCAGCATGATTGTGGATATTGGCGGCGGCACCTCGGACATCGCCGTGATTTCGCTTTCGGGAATCGTTTACAGCCGCTCCGTGCGGGTGGCAGGAAACGAAATGGATGAAGCCGTTACCGCCTACCTGAAGCGCAAATACAATATGCTGATCGGCGAAAGAACAGCGGAATCGATCAAGATTGAACTGGGTTCAGCCTATCCTCTTGAGAAGCCTTTGACCATGGAAATCAAAGGCCGGCACTTGCTCGAAGGCATCCCCAAGACTGTGACCATCAACGACACGGAAGTGCGGGATGCCCTTTCGGAATGTGTCTCGACCATTCTGAACGCCATTCGCGTGGCTCTGGAGCGCACTCCTCCGGAGCTTTCCGCAGACATCTCCGATCGCGGCATTGTGCTGACGGGTGGCGGGGCTCTGTTGAAGAACCTGGATAAGCGCATCCGGGAAGAAACCGGACTGCCAGTTTCCATCGCCGAGGATCCGCTGGCTTCGGTCGTTCTTGGGACCGGGCGCATGTTGACGGATTTCAGCTTGCTTCGCCGCGTGGCGATTGAGTAGCCTGATTAAGGGCAAGAAGATGAAGGGCAGGACTGGCCTGGCGCGACGGTTCGTTGAGGCAGGCGAACCATTCTCCCAATGTTGCGCGGCTTGAGCTAGCGCGCCTCGCAAGGATCAACACAGGGTAGCTTCCCCAAGGCGACCATGCAGGACCTCATCCCGGCTGAAATCCGGCGTCCCCCAGCTCCCCGAACGCGCGAAGCTCCGGAAATCATGCAGGCGTTTGTGGCACGGCATGTTCCATTTTTCGTGTTGATCGCCGTGCTGATGGCTCAGTTCCTGCTGCTTTCGTTCCAAATCACCCGCAATCACAATGTCAGGCTCATCGAGTTCTGGGCAGTTTCCGTTTTTGATCCTTTTGAGCGATCGGTGCTGGGGCTCACCGACGCGGCTTTCGGCGCGATAGACCATTTCCGGAGCTTGTGGTCCGTGCAGCAACAGAACCAGCAGCTCCAAACCGAGCTTGCAGCGGCCCACGCGGAAGTCCAACAACTTTCGGAGCAGGCTTCGGAAAACGACCGCTTGCGGACGCTGCTCAATTTCAAGAAACAACTTCCTTATGAGACCGTCGCGGCGGAAGTAATCGCGGCGAGTCCCGGCGTGAATTCAAGCGCGGTGTTCATCGACAAAGGGTCGGACGCCGGTCTTACCACGGACCTTCCCGTCATCACTCCGCAAGGCGTGGTGGGCAAAACCATCGCTGTGTTCTCCCGTACCTCTCAAGTGTTGCTGGTTACAGACGCAGCAAGCGGCGTGGGTTCAATGCTCGCGGGCAGCCGTATTCAGGGTATCCTCAAGGGTGGGGAGCGCAACCTGTGTACGCTCGACTTCATCATGAATGACGAGAGCCTGTCTCCAGGAACCTTGGTTCTCACTTCCGGCCTAGACCGGATCTATCCCAAGGGTCTTCTGCTCGGCCGCGTGGTGAGCGAGGGGAACGGCAATATCTATAAGAGGATTGATGTGCGGCCGGCTGCGGCCATGGATCACTTGGAGGATGTCCTGGTCATCCTGAAATCTTCTGTCACGGAGCAGGCCGCAAGCGTACCGGGTCACCCTTAGAAGTGTGCATCGTGCGGTTTAACGCGGCCGGTGGCGACTGAACCCATCGGAGGACAGCAGTTGCGCCACGACGTTTCGCTTTTAACGAATGAGGACCTTCATCTCTTTAATGAGGGCACGCACCACCGTCTTTACGAGAAGTTGGGGGCGCATCGAGCCAGCGCCAACGGCGTGCCGGGGACATACTTTGCGGTGTGGGCGCCCAACGCTGAGCGCGTCTCCGTGATGGGCGACTTCAACGGGTGGGATAAGACGAACCAGCCGCTAAGTTCGCGTGGCGAATCCGGCATCTGGGAAGGTTTTGTTGCGGGTGTTCATCCTGGAACCCGGTACAAGTACCAGGTGGATTCCCGTTTCGGCGCTTACTCTATCGACAAGACGGACCCTTTTGGCTTCTACTCCGAGGTCGCGCCCCACACGGCCTCGATAGTGTGGGATCTCGCGTACGAATGGGGTGACGCCAGATGGATGAAAGAGCGGCGCGCGCGGAATGGCCGCTCCAGTCCGATTTCCGTCTACGAAGTCCACCTGGGATCCTGGATGCGCTCCCCCGATGATCCGGACCAGCTTCCCTCGTACCGCGACTTGGCGCCGAAGCTCGGCGAATACATTCGCAAAATGGGTTTCACTCACGCTGAGTTCCTGCCCATTATGGAGCACCCTTACTATCCTTCGTGGGGCTATCAGATCACTGGATATTTCGCGCCCACCAGCCGCTACGGGACTCCCCAGGACTTCATGTACCTGGTCGATTACCTCCATCAGCAGGAGATTGGCATCATCCTGGATTGGGTTCCGTCGCATTTTCCAACGGACGGCCACGGGCTCGGCTACTTCGACGGCACTCACCTTTACGAACACGCTGACCCGCGCCAGGGGTTTCATCCGGAGTGGAAGAGCTTCATCTTCAACTATGGACGCAATGAAGTTCGGAGCTTCCTTTCCAGTAGTGCTCTGTTCTGGCTT
>JBOGKI010000010.1:0-23370 GCA_050745605.1 Terriglobia bacterium
GCCCGGGAGCGATCCTCGTGTCCGCCATCATTTCGCTGATCGTTGCCGGGAGTTTCTTCTCATCCGCCCCGGCCAGCAACGCCTACACCCAGAACCTTTGGACCTGGTTCGACGTCGGAGGATTCCGGCCCCGCATCGCCCTCTATCTTGACCCATTATCCCTGGTGATGATGCTGGTGGTGACCTGGGTCAGCTTCCTCATCCATTGGTATTCCACCGAATACATGAACGGCGACGAAGGTTACAGCCGCTTCTTTGCGTATATGAACCTTTTCGTCGCATCCATGCTCATGCTCCTCCTGGGGGACAATTTGCTGCTTCTGTTCCTGGGATGGGAGGGCGTAGGTCTTTGCAGTTACCTGTTGATCGGCTTCTGGTACACCAAGCCGGAGAACGGCCGCGCCGCGCGCAAGGCCTTCTACGTCACCCGGGTGGGTGATACGGCCATGACCATCGGGCTGTTTCTGCTCTTCACCCATCTCGGCACGCTCCAGATTCAGGAGCTGATGCACCGCGCCCAGACCCAATGGCCAGTCGGGTCGGGACTGGCAACGGCAGCAGCCCTGTTGCTGCTGGGCGGCGCGTGCGGCAAGTCGGCTCAACTCCCTCTCCAGGTGTGGTTGCCGGATGCCATGGCCGGTCCCACCCCCACCAGCGCCTTGATTCACGCCGCCACCATGGTCACCGCCGGGGTCTACCTGATCGCGCGAACCCATGTTCTGTATATCCTGGCGCCGGCCGCGCAAATGGCCGTGGCGATTGTCGGCCTCGCCACGCTGCTGCTCGCCGGCTTCGCCGCCATGACGCAGAGCGACATCAAACGCGTGCTCGCCTATTCCACCGTCAGCCAGATTGGTTACATGTTCCTGGCGCTGGGTGTCGGCGCGTGGGCCGCCGCCATCTTCCACTTCATGTCGCATGCCTTCTTCAAGTCCCTGCTCTTCCTCGGCGCCGGCATAATCATTGAGTCGCTGCACCACGAACAGGACATGTTCAAGATGGGCGGGCTGCGCAAGCAACTGCCGGTGACTTTCTGGACGTTCCTCATTGCCGGCTGCTCGCTCGCCGGATTGCCGCTGATCACCGCGGGTTTCTACAGCAAGGGCTTAATCATATGGGGCGCGCGGGTGGGCGCCAACGGCAGCACGGGCCTGTGGTTTTTTGCCGTGATCGGGGTGCTGCTCACCTCGATTTACACCTTCCGGATGATTTTCCTGACTTTCTTCGGGGAAGCCAAGACCCACGTGGCCAAGAAGCCCGGTTGGGCCATGAAGATTCCCTGCATCATCCTCGCCGTGCTCTCCATCATCGGCGGATTCATCTACACCCCGGAGGGTCTGGGGCACGTCCAGGTTTTCGGTAACTTCCTTGACCGCTCCCTGCCCTCCATGGTTGAAGTTCACGCCGCCATGGGCGAGCTCACTTCGGAGGCTTGGGTCACGCTGGCCTTCATCATCGGATTAGTCATTGCGTACTACCTGTTCTTCGCCCGGCGTGAATGGGCCGCGGCGCTCACCCGGCCCGCCATCAGCCAGGCGCTGCACCGCTTCTGGTTCTCGGACTGGGGGATGGACTGGCTGTATGACAAAGTTTTCGTGCAGCCCGTCCTGCTGTTTGCCCGGGTCAATAAGGGCGACTTTATTGACGGCATCTATACCGGCATTGCAGAAATCACGCGCTTCTTCTGGAGAGGATTCCAGGCCACGGAAACCGGCCGGGTGCGCTGGTACGCGGCAGCCGTCGTCATCGGCTCCGTTATCTTTGTTGCGATTGCTCTGTTCTTATGATTCTCGTCTGGCTTATTGCGATTCCGCTCATCGCTGGCGTACTGGCCTGGATCTTTGCCCGCTGGAGTGAGCTTGCCGCCCGCTGGATCTCGCTGATTGCGACGATTCTCTGCTTTGCGCTCAGTCTCGGCCTGTGGTACCGCTATGCCGGCGAGGTCCATCTGCTCTCCAACGGCAAGTGGTTCGCCGAAGTGAATTGGGCCTGGATTCCGCAGCTCGGCATCCACTTCCATCTGGCCATGGACGGCCTGAGCCTGCTGATGGTGTTGCTGACCTTCCTGCTCGGCATCGTATCCGTGCTCACCTCATGGCAAGAGATCAAGAAAGGCGTTGGCTTTTTCCATCTGAACCTAATGTGGATTCTCGCCGGCATCGCCGGCGTGTTCCTGGCCGTGGACCTGTTCCTCTTCTACTTCTCCTGGGAACTGATGCTCGTGCCCATGTATTTCCTGATCGCCGTCTGGGGCCACGAGCGCCGCGTCTATGCCGCCGTCAAATTTTTCATCTTCACCCAGGCCTGCGGCCTGTTGATGCTCATCAGCATCGTGGCGCTTTACTTCATCCACCATTCGACCACGGGCGTTTACACGTTTGAATACAAGGATCTGCTCGGCACCTCCATGGCGCCGCACACCGCTTTTCTGATCATGCTTGGCTTCTTCGTGGGCTTCGCGGTGAAGCTGCCCATCTTTCCCTTACATCCCTGGCTACCCGACGCGCATACGGAAGCCCCGACGGCAGGCAGCGTGATCCTGGCCGGCCTCCTCCTGAAGACGGGTGCTTACGGCCTGCTGCGCTTCGTCGTGCCCCTCTTTCCGCGAGCCTCCCACCAGTTCGCTCCCATCGCCATGACCCTGGCCGTCATCGGCATCATTTACGGTGCAGTCATGGCCTTCGCGCAAACGGATTTGAAACGGCTCGTGGCTTACACCAGCGTCAGCCACCTGGGCTTCGTGCTGCTTGGCATCTATGCATGGAATGATCTCGCCCTGCAGGGAGCGGTCCTCATCATCATCTGCCACGGTGTCGGCACCGGCTCGCTGTTTATGCTGGTCGGACAACTTCAAGAACGAACCCACACGCGCGAGATGGGCAAATTGGGTGGCTTGTGGGCAACCATCCCCCGCATGAGTGGTGTCGCCATGTTTTTTGCGCTGGGATCCATGGGCCTGCCCGGGCTGGGTGATTTTATCGGCGAGTTCCTGGTGCTGCTTGGAACTTATAAAGCGGGTTTCACCGGCCTGACCATCGCCGCCACCATCGGCGTGCTCTTGTCCACGCTTTACGCTTTGCGGTTTATCCAACGCGCCTACCATGGACCGAATATCAACCAATGGTCCATTCCCGACCTTACGGCGCGTGAAGTCATTATCTACATTCCGATGATGGCGATCCTGCTTTGGCTGGGGCTTTATCCGCAACCAGTTCTCCGGACCTTCCAACCGGCCATGCAGAACTTGCAGCGATCTGCCAGCAACAGCCAATCATTCGAGGCGCGGAACCGGTGACGACGTTGAATGGCACCGACATCACGGCGTTATTACCGTTGATCCTGATCACGGCCACGGCCATCGTGGTGATGATGGCGACGGCGATTCGCCGCAGCCACGGCGTGGCCGCGGTTTTGACGCTTGCCGGGCTGGCCATTACGTTCGCCTCGCTTTGGTATGTAGCGCCGCTCGCGCCGAGGCAAGTTGGCCCGCTGCTGATCATCGACGGTTACGCGCTGTTTTATATGGGTCTCATCGTGGCGGCAACGTTCGCCGTCGTGGTTCTTTCCTACGGCTATTTTGAGCGGCAAGCGGAGCACCGCGAAGAACTCTACATCCTGATCCTCGTGGCGGTTCTGGGATCGATCGTCCTCGTCGCCAGTAATCACTTCGTGTCGTTCTTCCTGGGGCTCGAAATCCTGAGTATCGCCCTCTACGCTCTCAACGCCTACTTGCGCGACCGGGCTCTGCCCCTCGAGGCCGGGATCAAATACCTGATTCTGGCCGCGGCGTCGGCCGCGTTTCTGCTCTTTGGCATGGCTCTGATCTACGCCGAGCTTGGGACCATGGAGTTCACCCGGATCGAGGCGCTGATGTCCGCCGGCGCCAACGTGGACCGCTCCGTGCTGGTCACCGGCCTTGCCCTCATCATCACCGGTTTCGGGTTCAAGCTGGCTTTGGTGCCTTTCCACCTGTGGACACCGGACATCTATGAAGGCGCTCCGGCTCCGGTGACGGCGTTTGTGGCGACTGTCTCCAAAGGGGCGATGTTCGCTCTGCTGTTGCGGTATTTTTATACGATTTCACTGCGACGCTTTGAGTCCCTGTTCCTGGTGCTCGCCATCATTGCCATTGCTTCCATGATCGCCGGAAACGTGCTCGCCCTGCTCCAGAACAATGTGAAGCGGATACTCGCCTACTCGTCCATCGCCCATATGGGATACGTGCTCGTCGCCTTTCTGGCCGCGGGGGCGCTCGGTGCGCAGGCCGTCAGCTTTTATCTAGTGGCGTATTTCATCACCACCATCGGCGCCTTTGGCGTGATCACCGTGCTTTCTCCTGCCGACCGCGACGCGGACCGCCTTGAGGATTACCGGGGCCTCTTCTGGAAGCGGCCCGTGCTGGGCGCCGTGCTCACGCTGATGCTGCTTTCGCTCGCCGGCATTCCGGTGACCGCGGGGTTCTTTGGCAAATTCTATATCGTGGCGGCTGGCGCGTCTTCGGCCATCTGGGGACTAATCATTCTGCTGGTGCTGACCAGTGTGGTGGGCCTGTTTTATTATCTTCGGGTGGTCGTCGCCATTTACAGCGCCCCGGCGGAAGCCGCTGACGAACTGCCGATGCTTCATGTCCCGGCCTCGAGCGGAGTCATTTTAGGGGTGCTCGGAATATTACTCGTATGGCTTGGGGTTTATCCGGGTTATTTCCTGGGAGTTGTGAACACGGCCGTAAGGAGCATCACGCACCAATGAGGATTGCCCATCCTAGTGACAACAAATCCATGCTCAAACACACGGTGAACTTGCTCCTCGCGGCGCTGGCAATCCTTCTGCTGGCCCCGGCAGCTCCATGCCAATTGGTGGAGCAGTTCAATCCACCCAAGGCGTCCTGTTGCCTGCAGTTTCTCGCGCAACACCTCTCCGACGAACTTCAGGACTGGAATCAGCTTGGCCGTTACCACGCGGACGACGAACGGCTGATGGCACAACCCCCGGAACCTCACCGCGTGGTCTTCCTCGGTGATTCGATTACCGACGGCTGGAATCTGGCCAAGTACTTCCCGGGCAAGCCCTACGTCGACCGCGGCGTCAGTGGCCAGACCACCCCGCAGATGCTGACACGCATGTTTGCGGACGTGATTGATTTGAAGCCGGGTGCCGTCATTATTCTGGCCGGCACGAATGATATCGCGCGCAACACTGGCCCGGAGACCGCGGCGATGATCGAGGAGAACTTTGAAGCCATGACGGAGCTTGCCCAGGCCCACGGCATCAAAGTGATCCTTTGCACTCTCACTCCTATCAGTGACTATACTCAACACCCGCAGTCCGAAAATCGCCCGCCCGCGGACATCCTGAAGCTGAACGATTGGCTCCAACAGTATGCCTCAAAGTCTCACGCCATCGTGGCGAACTACTACCAGACCGTTGTCGATGCGAAAGGCATGTTTCGGGAAGGCTATTCGAATGACGGCTTGCACCCGAACGCCAAGGGTTATTCGCTGTTGGCCCCGGTGGCCGAAGCCGCCATTGAAAAGGCCCTGCCCTAGCCACGCGCTTTGCGAACCACTGCTTAGTTGCATTAATCCTGACGACTATTTGCGCTGCCGGAATGGCAGGGGCTTAACGCCGCCGCATTTGGGAAACCGATTTGACTATGGGCCGATTGCGGTGTACTGATGGTTGAAGCCGGAGGAATCAAGCTTATGGGCGGAACTCTTTGTACTCGGCGGCACGCGATTTGCGCCGTAAGCGCCGCGGCGGTGGGATGGTGGCTGGCTCCGATCGGGTTTGCACTCGGTGGCAAGGCGCCCCGTACATCGGTGGCGGTGGGAACTTGCCCAACATACGGCTCTGAAGTTCATTCGACTCTCAAGACAATGTTCGATCAGCTCGGCGGTCTGCAAAAGCTGGTCAGGGGCAAGACGGTAGCGATCAAGCTCAACCTGACAGGTTCTACCAATGAACGGGTCGAAAATATGCCGCTCGGATTAACCCATTGGGTTCATCCTCAAGTGATCGGGGCTACGGTCCATTTATTGGGCCAGGCGGGCGCGCGCCGCATCCGGCTGCTGGAAAGTCCCTGGTCCACCGCCGAGCCGCTTGAAGAATTCATGCGACAGGCCAATTGGAATCCTGCAGACTTCGTGAGCGCCGCGCCAGGCGTCGAGTTCGAGAACACAAATTATCTGGGCAAGGGAAGCAAATATTCACGCTTCATGGTTCCTCATGGCGGCTTGATGTACCGGGGCTATGATTTGAACCATTCTTACGCGGACTGTGACGTCTTTGTTTCTCTCGCCAAGCTTAAGGAACATGCCACCGCGGGCGTGACCTTGACCACCAAGAATTGCTTCGGCATTACGCCCTGCACGATTTACGGCGAGGGGGCAGGCAAGGATGAGCCGAGTCTTCTGCCGAGGGGCGGCCGGTCCTTGATTCACAATGGACATCGGCTCGCTTCCCTCAATGCTCCGCCCCTGGTCAATCCGCAGTGCTCCAGGGATCCCGGTTATCGCGTGCCGCGAACGGCTGCAGATCTGGTGGCGGCCCGCCCCGTCCATCTTGCGATCATCGATGGCATTCAGACCATAACCGGCGGTGAAGGTCCCTGGATATCTGACTGTAAGCCTGTCCACCCCGGTGTTTTGATCGCGGGGAGAAATTGTGTTTCCACGGATGCGGTGGCCGCCAGCGTGATGGGGTTCAATCCTATGGCAGACCGCGGCACAGCCCCGTTCGAGAACTGCGACAGTACGCTTCGCCTCGCCGAGCGGCTGGGCGTGGGGACGCCGGACTTGGCGCGGATCGAAGTCCTCGGGACCCCGATTTCCAAAGTGCGATTCAAGTTCAGAAACGCGTAGGCCTAACGGGGCTTCGCCCCAGCCCGACGAGCATGTATAAATATTCAAAACGCGTGCATAAAGACTTGACTCATTTAGATCAAGTTTCACACTTCAAGATCGTAGCTTGAGTGCCGGTTTACGGGCTGAGATTCAGGCTACAAATGGGCGCGCCGGGGTTAGGCGGATAGCCACAGTCAGGGCGTAAGGAGGAAACGCCCACGGCCAACCTGAAACGATTGACCGCGGCCACCCCGTTTTCCCAATTTAAGGGTGGCGGACCTGAACGACGCCGGTCGGCGCTACCGGCTGGCCCTGCCCTCAAAAGCCCTTGACTCCGGCGACGGACAGGGGTATTATTATTTGGTACCCCCCTCGCCTATCGAAATTTACGGGGACATCTATCGCCATGCTGAAACCTGCGCCTGCCGCCCATTTTGATGGTTCAATCACTTCAGCCGGGACCGCCGACCGGCGCAGCTTGATGCGCCCGATGACTGTGATCGACCGGCAAATTGACAGCGACACCCGGCTGCTGCTGGACATGCAACAGGTGGACTCGAAACGGGGCGAAGCTCCAGAATGTGAAGCATCAGCGCCCGGCGCAGGGTGCCCAGACGAGGCGGGTGGACCGAGAAAGCTGATAAAAAAAAGGATTGTTTAAACAAACCCATAAGTTACTGATAACAATAGGAAACTCGAGGAACAAACCCATTCAAAGCCAAAACAAAGCCATCGCAAAAACCAACAAGCCATTTAGTATCAAACAGTTACACAGATTTCAGAACAAAGCCAAGCAAGTTACACAAAACAAATGAGATATTTTAGATTCGGCTTCGGTGGATGCGTTCCAAGCACGTCGATTGCCACTTGCGCGACTGGCGGGTGGATTCCCGCTTTCGCGGGAATGACTGTCTCCCTGGTGTAGTATCCAGTAGTTGAGTGGACCATGTAGCGCCGCCGTCTCGGCGGCATTTGCCGGCCAAGCCTGCCCTGAGCGAAGCAAAGGGATGCGGCGCTATGGGCCCGCCGATGGTCCGCTTATTTCTTGGACGCTACACGAACGGGGCTTCGCCCCAGCCCGACGAGCATGTATAAATATTCAAAACGCGTGCATAAAAACTTGACTCATTTAGATCAAGTTTCACACTTCAAGATCCTGCCTCGCCTGCTGGAAATGTGCCGGTCTTCCGTGGCGGCGCCGGGGTCGCTGCGCAGCCGGCAGCCCACGGTCAATAAGACTTGGCGTATCCTCGCTTCGTCTTTCCGTATCGCGGTAGAACGAACCTGGAACGCGAGCGCGCCAATGCCGAAGCTGGAATTTCCGTGCGCGGACACAACTCCGCCACTGAGAATCCGCCGCGACCGTATCCAAGAGTACTCAGATCACCTCACCCAGGTTGGGACGGAGTGTGAGTGAGCCATCGTCATTCAGCTTCTGATGGCACGCCCACCGCACCGGATGCCGAACGCCTTTGACTTCGATTTCCGCCCTCAATTTAAGGCCCTTCCAATCGACTCCCTTGGGAAGCACGAACTGCGCCTGGCGGATTTTTCCTGGAAAGGGATAGCCGGGATCGAGACTGCCACCAAGATTCACGTTACCGTCGCCGCTCGCCACATAGACTCGCAGCGCGCCGGGAACTCCCGCAATTCCATCATTGGCGAATCCCACAATTAAGCCCTGGATTCCGCCATCTTCGTACTGCCAGATGAACGACGGGCGGACTTTATAGCCGATACAGCGATTGATCCGGTCAATGGCATGGGGATGCTGGTGATAGTAATTTAGGATGTTGTCCGCCCTGATGTTGTGAAAGTTCCAGAGCGACCAGTAGTTTGCTCCAACGTCGATCACGTGCGAGATAGCGCTGTCGGTGTATGTGATTCCCTCGCTCGCCGACGAGTGTTGTGTCATCCGGCCGGGCAGCGCCACTTCCACCACGGCTCCGACCCAAGGTGGCCGGTTGCTGAGGCTTTCGATCTGCATGTTTTCGATGAAAATCGTGTCGGTCCGCAGCCAATTGGCGCTGCGCACGGTGCGATCCACCAGTTCCGAGTTCCCGACCCTGCTGAAATCGGGCTGGGTGTTGGTGGCAAGCGGCGTCTTTGTCCAATACTCCGACTGCACCTCAAACATGCGAATCCACGTGCGCTCGGCCGTGGGGTAGTCAGGGAATGGATTATTGGTATAAGGCCAGGTGTGGCCTTCGCCCCAGAAGCCGTACATGAACGTGTCCATGTACTCGATGAGTAGGTTGCCGTTTAATTCGGCTGCCAGCAGTTCATTCAACTCGCGATAGGCATCTTGAAAGTAGGGATGATCGTACCGGGGTTGGTAGTGCACCTTCCGGTGGCGAAGCTGACTCGGATTGCCCTGCCATTCTCCCTCGAGCTTTACCATCGGGACTTTTTTCGCGACAAAATCGGGCAGCGAGGAAGCCAGGATGTCCGGATCGCTCATCATGACGCGGAAACCTACAGGCTTGTTGTACTTCTTCGCCATTTCGAACGTCAGCGTCCAATAATCAGCGAAGTGCAGCCGGCCCGGCACTTTCTGAACGTCCCTCCAGGGCACGCGAATGTACAGCTTCTGCCCGAGCGGAAGAGCAGCGAGTTTTTCAATCGCCTGGGCAATATCATCAGACTTAATTTCATTGCGGCCCAAATCTCCGGAAATGTACGTGACAAGCCCACGGCCGAAGTTCGGCACTACTTCATCCGTTGGTGTGGTCGCCATCACCACGTCGCCACCCGGAAATACAGCCTCGGGCGGGTATTGAGGAAATGGCCCTTGGTTAAGCCGATCGGTGATGCGGGGCCCTGACCCGAAATCATACTTGCCCCAATTGTGAGCGGGAACGAACCCTTGCGCGGCGCGCAGCGCGGCGCCCGAAGCAACGCCCGCAAGACCCGCCGATCTCAGGAACCCCCTTCGGTCCATCTTCCCTCCTAGGCCGCCACGCCACCTGCCGATTTTCTGGCCTCGCTTAGCAACTGGCGCAGTCTCTTGCCGACGATGATTTCCTCGCCGGGTCTGAGCGTCATCGACACGATCTGAAGCTTATCGGGACGCCGGTCGTCTTTCCCGTTCTTTCTGCGATGCTCACGATCTAAAACGCCGCTAGGGTTATCATCCGTCAGAACGGCAATACTGGGTGTTCCCTCCAGCAGCTTCTTCGCGCAATCTGCCGTACTGAAGCCCCATCCCTTCTGGTCCCAGGAAATGGCAAGTGTTGGGTAGCGGTTCTCATCGGTGGGCGTGTAGATTTGGGTCGTCGCTCCCGGAACTGTTCCCACCAACTTGGCAATACGTTCCACGCGGCTCGTCCATTCACGGTTGAGGGCGTTCAAATCCATTTTGAACCAAGCTTCAACAGCGGCCAGGCACCCCAGGATTTCCTCTTTGCCAACTTTCATGGGACGGCACACCGCCCCCTCCCACGGATTGGTATTGGCAAGCGCCGCCTCGATGAGATCCTTGCGGCCGAGAAGCAGTCCGCTGGATTGCGGGCCACACAGCCCTTTGCCCCCGCTGAAAGTGTACAAATCACAACCCATTTTTGAAAATAACCGGATGTTCTCAATGGGAGGAATACCAGCGGCGGCGTCCATCAACAAAGGCACCTGGTGGGCGTTGGCGACACGAATCTCTTGTGCGAGCTCCCCGGGAGATGACGTCGTATAGATCATTGCCGTGTTGGAATTCATGGCGTTTTGAAGCTCGGCGGTGGACTTGGCAATCACCAGCTTTCCTCCCGCCAGACGGATGGCGCTATCAAATGGACTCCGGCCTCCCATCATCACGACCTCGCTCTTCAGCCCAGTCGTGTCCGGCAGTTGCCAGATCTTTTCCGGGTCTGTCCCAGCGATACAAGCCGCCGTCGAGGACGCCATGGCCCCAGCGGCCCCGGAAGTGATCATGCCCGATTCAGCACCCGTAAGCTCCGCCAGCCTCCTCCCGACCGCGTGCTGAAGCTCAAAAATATTTACATAGTGCCTGGCCGCTTCCTCCTGCGCTGCCTTTACTTCGGGCAGTTCAAGACTGGCGCTAATATAAGTCCACGTTCCTCGCCCATTGATCACCGGCGTCACACCCAGGCGGGTGTAGATGTTGTCTGTCGCGCTTCTAGCCACTTTGGCCCATCCCATCCCGAATGCTTCCTGGACGCCGACTTGGGCAAGCAATGGGAAAGCAACCGCCCACTTGACAAAGGTTCTCCGCTTTAGCACGAAGTCAGTTACCATAATCCCTCCGCCCATCCGATGTGGTTTCGCTCAATAAACTTTGATCCGCAGCGCATGCGGTAGCAAACCGACCGCCCCTCGCACGGCCGGTCGGGTCAGATCATCCCAACTTGCGGACCGTACCGCGCTCAGCGCGTGCGCCAAAGATTTGCCACAGTTTCAGACCTCAAGAAAAATCAAAAAGCAAACTATCGTAACAGTCCGCAGTACATTTTTATACCGCAAAGCAGACTCATAGTCCAGTCCTTCGCTTGCTCGCTTTCACCGAATAGGGGTCCGAGACTTCCTTTGAGTCAATAAATTTCGAGCGGCGAAAGCGCTTGCTGCCTCTTGACAGGGCTTAGGACTGGGGATATATTGCGGCGTGCAGGATAAACCCGGAAGCAAAAAGGTGGAAGCTTATGAAACCGAGCGTAAGCGCGTTTTTCCGAGCCTCTTTAACTCTGGCTGCCATGGTGGTTCTGGCGGCGGCCCTGCGGGCGGATGTCAATGGCACGGTCCTCGGGACAGTGCTCGATCCGAGCGACGCCGCCGTCCCGGGCGCGGTGGTCGTGCTAAGAAACGCTGATACCGGAGCCACGCGGACCGCCAAGACAGATCAATCCGGAAATTATGAGTTTCTTGCCGTGCCGGTGGGCAGCCATTACATCGTGACTGTCAAGAGGACTGGATTCAGGCAAACGTCTCAAACGGGGATCCGGCTGCTGGTCAATGAACAGCTTCACGTGGACTTCAACCTGCAGCTTGGGGCGGAAACGCAGGCGATCTCGGTTTCAGCGCGTGCCGTACAGGTTCAGATGACCAGTACTCAGCTTGGGGACGTCATCGGAAGCACCAAGATGACCTCTTTGCCGCTGAATGGACGGAGTTATACGGATCTGCTCGGCCTCCAAGCGGGCGTCGTTCCCATAACGTCAAACGCTACCCAAACCGACCGGCCCGTTTCCGGCGACCTCAACGCGGGAAATGTTTCCGTCAACGGGCAGCGGGAATCCGCCAATGAATTCCTGGTGAACGGTGGCGACGTGCAAGAGGGACGCAACAACGGCGCCTCAATCATTCCAGACCTCGACGCCATCCAGGAATTTCGTCTGATTACGAATTCTTTCAATGCCGAGTACGGCCGCTTTTCAGGCGGTATTGTGAACGTCATCACCAAATCCGGCACCAACCAGTTTCACGGAGACGTGTTCGAATTCCTGCGCAACGACTCGTTGGATTCGCGCAATTTCTTTGATCTGACCCGCGGTTCGTTCAAGCGCAACCAGTTTGGCGGCACTATCGGGGGACCCATCCTGAAGAACCGCTTGTTCTTTTTCAGCGATTACCAGGGGACACGACAGCGTCAAGGCCTGTCCACGGGAATTATCCCGGTTCCGTCCATGGCGGAGCGCCAGGGAGACTTTTCCGACGTGGGCACGACGGGTTACTCGCCGCTGAGCGGCAATGTCCGGGGTGATAATGCGCCGGGCGACTTTGCTTCCACGCTAAGCCAGCGCCTGGGATATCCCGTGCAGGCCGGAGAACCTTATTGGTTCCAGGGTTGCGCCAACACCGCGCAATGCGTCTTTCCCACTCAGATCATTCCGCAGAGCGCCTGGGATCCTGCGGCCCGAGGGACGCTGCAGTTTGTCCCTCAACCCAATGGCGTGCTGGATGGTCAGCCTTACTTTGATACCTCCGCCTTTGACGAAAGGCTTCGCGATGACAAATGGTCAAGCCGCATCGATCTGAACTCGCAGCGGACGGGCAATTGGTCGTTCTATTACAACTTTGACGACTCGTATGTTTACGAACCGTACCCTGCTGACGCGGCCGGCGGATCCAATGTACCCGGATTTCCAGCCACTACGCCGGCCCGCGCCCAACAGGCTACGATGAGTAACATCCAGACCTTTGGCGGCACCATGGTGAACGAACTGCAGTTGAACTACACGCGGTTTGCAACCAAGCTGGGACAGCCGGTGGGGGGATTGGGCAAAGTTTCAAGCTGGGGATTTGTTGAGGGCGGCCTGGGCATTGTCCCCGCAGTACCCGCCATTGAAGGGGTGCCTGACATCAGCTTCAATCAGCTCGGCTGGACATTTGGCATGTCGGCCTACGACACCGGACAGTACAACAATACGGCAGAGATTACCGACAACTTTTCTAAAGTCACAGGCCCGCACACGTTCAAATTCGGCGGCGATATCCGCTACTTTCAAATCAACGAAAGAAACGCCAATACGCCGAACGGCGCTTTCACCTTCGACGGCACAGAAACAGGGAATGATTTCGCTGATTATCTTGTCGGCGCCCCGGCGCAAGTGAGTCAGTTAAGCGCCCAGTTTCTGGATTCACGCTCGAAATACTACGCCCTTTATGCCCAGGATACTTATAAGGTCCGAAGCAATGTGACCCTCAATTACGGCCTTCGTTGGGAGGCTAGCGAGCCGTTTTACGACACCCAGGGAAAGATCCAGGCTTTCATTCCGGGCCTGCAGTCGACGCGCTTTCCAAACTCTCCGACCGGTTGGGTGTTTCCCGGCGATCCAGGAATTCCCAAGACGATCGAACCAACCCGGTGGAATAACTTTGCTCCACGCGCCGGTCTGGCCTACTCTCCAGGCTTTAGCAAAGGCGTGTTGGGCAAGGTGTTTGGCGGTCCCGGGAGGACCAGCATTCGCGCGGCTTATGGTATTTACTACACTGCGATTGAGGATTTGACCCAGTTCTATGAAGTCGGAGACGCGCCGTTTGGCCAGCTCTACACTTCTCCGACCCTCGTTTACATGGATGAGCCCTATAAGGACCGGCTGCGCGGAAACAATCCGGGCCAACGCTTCCCTTATTCCTTGCCTGTACCTTCGGATATCAACTTTTCAATCTTTCAGCCCATCACGTTCTCGCCCGGGTTCAAGACCGACAATGTTCTACCCTACGCTGAGCATTACAATTTCAACATTCAGAGGCAGATCGGCAACAGCATGCTGCTGACTGTAGGATATGTCGGAAACCAGGGCCACCATCTTGTAGATCAGGTGGATTTCAATCCTGGCAATCCCGCGACCTGTTTGCATATTCTGGCCTTGTTTACGGCTGCCGGACAAGCAAGCGCAGGTTGCGGGCCCGGCGGTGAAGACTCCATCTACAGCATTAACGGTCAAAATTTTTATGGTACGCGGCCTTACTCAGTGACTTCCGGGCGCTACGTCAGCCAAGGTATTCTGGATTTCGGCGGCTTCAATACCTATACGGAGACTCTGGCAAACTCCAGCTACAATGCTCTCGAAGCCACGTTGGAAAAGAGAGTGGGAGCTCTCACTTTTTTGGCAGCTTACACCTGGTCGAAATCTCTGGATAATTCATCCGGCTTCGCCGATGAGAACACTAACCCCTATAATCAGAGCCTCAGCAAATCTCTTTCCGCATTCGACATGACTCACAATTTCGTGATCAGCTATAGTTATGCGGTGCCATTTCAGAAGACTGACTCCTCCAGCCGCCTTGCCCGAGGATTATTGTCGGGATGGACCGTTACCGGCATCACGCGATTTTCCACAGGATTGCCGATTCTGCTGACTGATTCCGCCGACTATGCCCTGTGCGGATGCAGCGGCGTCGATAGGCCCAATTACTCTGGCGCGCCGGTCAGGTTTTCCAACCCACGAAACTCTCCCAGCCTTCAATATTTTTCGCCCGCCCCATTCTCCGCCGAGCAGTTGGGAGTGGCTGGGAATGCCAACCGACGTTTCTTCCACGGCCCCGGCCTCAACAATTTCGATTTTGCGCTGCACAAAACCACTCACATCACGGAAGGGACATCGATTGAGTTCCGGGCGGAGTTCTTCAACCTGTTTAACCATGCGCAATTTCAGAATCCCTCCGGAGACATCCAGTCGTCGACGTTTGGTGACATCACCAGCGCAGGGGCGCCTAGAATTGGCCAGTTGGCTTTGAAGTATTATTTCTGAAGCGGTCCCGTCGCGATCCGTTGGGTTTCGGATCGTGACGCAGGCCAGGGTCCCGTTTTTGGCGGCGTGTTGCGAGGTGCTTGACAGATGGGGCGGCGCGACCGATGTCCTTCCCGGCATATTTCGCTGGGCATCAGACTCGTTCTGGGTTTAGGCGCTGTGGCCGGTTTTCTGATTCCACCGCTGGCGGCGCTCCCTCCGATTCCGCAGCGAACAGGGTGCAAAGATTCGACCGAGGCCGCAGAGCAGGCACGAGCACACGACCGTCGCGCCGTGGACTTGGCTCGCGAAGGCAAGAATCTTGAGGCACTCAAGGAATTCCGCGCGGCATCCGCTGCGGGTCCCTGTGATGCAACTGCAAGTTATAACCTCGGCGTGCTGCTCGAGAAAATGGACTACCGCGACCAGGCGCTTAAGGCGTTCGAGGCCGCCGCCAGATTGAGTCCATCTTCAGCACCGATCCACTTAGCTTTTGGAATTGCACTCCTGCGGCACTATGACCTCCCCGATGCAATCACGGAGTTAAGTCATGCAACCCGGCTCAGTCCGGACTCAGCGGACGCATACTACAATCTGGGATTGGCCCTGGGGCAAGCCGGACAACTAGGCGCCGCTGTCGGAGCCTTCAAGAAAGCCGTCCGTTTGAAGCCGGCCTTTGCGGCTGCGCGCTTGCGTCTTGGAGTCGCTCTGCGTCGCATGGGGAATAACGCCGACGCTCTTCGGGAGCTCACGGCGGCCGCCAAGCTTGCTGCCAACGATCCCGAAGTTCATTACAATTTGGGCGTAACGCTTCGAAACCTTGGCAAGACGCAGTCTGCCCTGCGAGAGTTCAACGCCGCCTTGGCACTTCAACCTGACAACGAAAGAGCTTTGTATAATCAAGCGCTGATTCAAGCTGAGGAAGGCCGGAAAGAGGTAGCGCGCAAGGAAATGAGCACCATCTCCAATCTGAGCGAGTTCCGCGCCCGGCTTGCTGAGTCCAAGCGGCTGACCACCGCGGCGCAAGGGGACTTGAAAGCGCAGCAGGCGGACCGGGCCCTCCAGGACGCCGAAGCCGCGCTAAAACATTGGCCGCAGAACCCGGCCGCCTATTACCTGGAGGGCGTCGCCTGGGAACACAAGCAGAACCCCGAGCCTGCGATGGCGGACTTCAAAAAGGCTCTTGAATTAAAGCCTGACTACGCGGAGGCCTACGACCGCCTGGGCGAAATCCAGTGGCAGGCGGGAAACCACTCACAGGCTTTGAAGGATTTCGACCGCTCAATTGCTCTGGCGCCGGATTTTGCCGAGGCTCACTACGACCGGGGCGTTGCGGCCGCGTGGAGTGGAGACCCGAACCGCGCCGAGGAGGAGTTCCACACAGCATTAGCTCTTAAGCCGGAATACTTCGAAGCTCGACTCAACTTTGGATTACTGCTGCTCCACCGTGGAGATCATGAGGGAGCGGCACAAGAATTCAAGGAAGCCCTCCGCTTGCAGGCCAACGCGCCGGGGGCCCACAATGATCTGGGCCTGGCACTTCTAAACTCAGGAAAACTCGACGGGGCAATCGACCAATTTCGCCAGGCGCTCCTGCTCAATCCCAATTATGCAGAGGCTCATTACAATCTGGGGTTGGCGTTGAAAAAATCCGGCCAGGACGTTCCTGCTGCAGCGGAGTTTGCAGCGGCGCAACGGCTTGACCCAAGCCTGATCCCGCAATAGAGCGGCCTGGCGATCAACATCAATTCACCAGAGTCCATTGCATGGTGGAGCTGGATGGCGGCACGTCTCAAAAAGGAGCTCTCGGGGAAGTTCAAGTTTCCCGACTAGCCGTAAGGACATGGTAACTCTGCTTCGGTCTCTGAGCCTGTGGACCCTCCTCTCGTTAGTCATTTGGACCGTTGCACGGACAAGCGGCTTCACTGGTGATGATGCGCTGAACGTGAATGTTGACGTTCCTCCGTCTGCTCTTCTGGCAACCCCGGTCGCCAACAATTGGCCATCCTATAACGGTGACTATACCGGCAGACGCTTTAGCGGCTTGACTCAGATCACAACCGCCAATGTCCAGGATTTGCGCGTCCAGTGGGTGTTCCACTCGAGGAACTCTGCCGCGATGGAAGTGACTCCCGTCGTGTTCTCCGGCGTCATGTATCTCACCTCCGGAAATGATGCATTTGCTCTGGATGCCCGGACCGGTCGTGTCATCTGGCATCACGCGCATCCTCTGAGCTCGGGCCTCATTGATGATGCCGCTTCTCATCACAATCGCGGGGTCGCTATTTGGCATACGCGCGTTTACATGGAAACGGATAACGCGCATTTGCTGTGCCTGGACGCGCGCTCGGGCAACCTTCTTTGGGACATCGCCTATGCAGACACCCGGCTTAATTACGGCGCTACAAGCGCTCCGCTGATCGTTCACGGCAAAGTTATCGTTGGAACTTCGGGCGGCGATGACGGCGTGCGTGGTTTTCTTGCTGCCTTCGATACTGTGAGCGGCAAGGAGCTCTGGCGATTCTGGACGATCCCGAAGCCTGGAGAGCCCAATTCTTCGAGCTGGAATGACCAGACCTACTTGACCGGTGGCGGCACCACCTGGATGCCGGGGACGTTCGATCCAGAGACCGGCACGCTTTTCTGGGGAGTAGGCAATCCCGATCCCGATTTCGACGGAAGCAATCGGCCTGGCGATGACCTCTACACGGATTCGGTTCTGGCGCTGGACCCGGACTCAGGTCATCTGAAATGGTATTTCCAATTTACACCTCATGACGTGTTTGACTACGACGCCACGGAGACACCAGTCCTGGTTGACGCAACCACCAACCGTGGGAAACAGCACCTTCTGGTTGAAGCCAATCGTAATGGGTTCTTCTACGTCCTCGACCGGAACAATGGCAAGTTCCTTCGAGCTGTTCCTTTCTCGCAGAACCTCAATTGGGCGAAGAGCATTGACGGGAACGGACGGCCAATTCGTAGCGGCATTAAACCGACACCCGGTGGCGTCAGCATTTGTCCGGGAATCGTGGGCGCCACCAATTGGTTCTCACCTTCTTACAATCCCGTGACGCACATTTTTTATTTCCTGGCTCTTGAAAGCTGCGACATTTACACCTCACGCGTCCAAACTGAGGTCTACGAGCCGGGACACGAATACTACAGCACAGGCACGCGAAGAAACCCAGCCGTCAGGCGTCAAAAAAGACTCCTGGCCATCCACGTTCCGGATGCAAAGCTGTTGTGGGCATATCCGCAGGTGGGGGAGGGGAGGTCCTCCGCCGGAACCATGACGACCTCAACCGGCTTAGTGTTCTTTGGCGATGATGCCGGAGAGTTTGAAGCCATTGGCGGCAAAACCGGTACGCCATTTTGGCATTTCAACACCGGCCAGACGATCGTTGCCTCTCCGATGACATTCGCTGTCGGTGGTGTCCAGTACGTCGCCATAGCAGCCGGGAGTGATCTGTTTTGTTTCGCACTCCCGGTTGAGGACCGTTCGCGGAAGATGGCACCGGCGCAATTGAGTAAGAGGTAGGGCCTTGTCAGTTTGGATCGCGGCGCGCAATAAGGGAGAAACACCACTTTCCCGGAGTGGATCGCCTCCCAAAAATATGAGGAGGATTTTCATCGATGAAAAAACTGCTGCCCCTGCTTCTGTTCCTCTCAACGGCGATGTCAGCGGCGCCGCGAAAGCTCGCGCCCACCTGGTTGCACCGCTATGTCCCGGGCATTGCCGACAAGACAATAGACCTCACAACGCCAAGCTGCCACTACAAACCGGTATTTGGCGCCGGCGATTCCGATGCGCATGCTCTGCGCAGCGTCGCCCGCTTCGGCGAATTGGTGGTTGACCCGGGAGGAAGCTGCAAGGCGGTGAGCTATCCTCAGGAAGAACAAATTTACTTCATCCTTGAAGGCACGGGGCTTGTTGATTACGAGGGCTCGAAAATCTCGGTGCGAAAAGAAGACTTTATGTACGTTCCACCTGGAATCAAACACGGAATTGCCAATAACGCGAGGCGAGCGTGCCGCATCATTATCATGGGGTTCAAAATCCCTTCAGGAATCGCCGCTTCTCCCGGTCCCCAGATCCAGAGGGCGAATGCCCAAGACGTTAAAGAGCAGACAGACGTCGGCCATCCGTCGTCTGTTCTGTACCGCCTCTTATTGGGAAACAAAAAAGGAGCCAACGACAAGATGGACGTCGGCATCACTGTGACCAGCCTTTTTCTGATGGATTTCGCGCCGGGCGGCACCAATTCACCCCATCGTCATGAGTTGGCAGAGGAGATATATCTGGTTCTGGACGGTCACGGCCTCATGGCGGCGGGTGGCGGGACGGACGGAGTTGAAGGTCTTCACCCGGCCAAGGCGGGAGATGCGTACTTTTTCCGGCCCAATTGCACGGTGGGGTTTTTCAACAGCACGAGTGGGAAAGCTCACATCCTCGCGGTTCGCTCATGGGTTCCGGTTCCCCGGCATGATTACAACAATTGAGACTCTTCCGGCCATTTAGCCGGGGCGAGAACACGGTCGAGGCCGCCGCAATGGAAATAGATGGGGTTGACGAAATTCTGTTGGTTCCCATATCTTCTGGCGGGTCTGATGCGGCCCGGATCGGTCGGAGCGAAAGGCCCAAGTTCTTGAGGCAGTCCAGCGGGGCGGTTGGGCCGCCTCATCACACCCTCCAGGCACCCGGTGTCGCCCCTGGCCGCATTGGTCTTGATAAGGAGGCTTGAGCCGCATGTCCGAACATCAGGTGAACCGCCGTGACTTTATGCAGCTGGGAGCGGGCGTGACTGCTCTCGGAGCCGCGGGCCGCGTGATCTGGCTTGAGCCGGCCCTGGCAGCACCGGCATCGCGCGCCATCCCGCCGGGTGACCGGCTCCGCTTCGCTTCGATTGGCACGGGGGTGCGCGGTTGCGAAGACCTGGCGACCGCCATTTCCTGTGGCGCCGAGATGGTGGCGACCTGCGACCTTTATGACGCGCGGCTCATCGCCGCGCAGGAGCACGCCGGCAAGAAGCTTGCAACCACCAAGAGATATCATGAAATTCTCGACCGGCAAGACATTGATTTCGTCATCGTGACGACACCCGATCACTGGCACGCCAAGATTGTTGAGGATGCGTGCGCAGCGGGCAAAGACGTCTATTGCGAAAAGCCTATGACGCACCGCGTGGAGGAGGGATTCAAAGTTATTGACGTAGTGCGCCAACACCGCTGCATCATCCAGGTAGGCAGTCAGGAATCGAGCTCCATCGTGCACCACAAAGCGCGCGAAATCTATCGGAGCGGCGCGCTCGGCATCGTGACGGCGATTGAAGCCTGGATTGACCGTAACGACGCCAGCGGCGCGTGGCAGTATCCCATCCCGCCCGGCGCGAGCGAAAAGAACATCGACTGGGATACCTTCCTGGGCGATGCGCCGAAGCGGCCGTTCGATGCTGCCCGCTTCTTCCGCTGGCGTGCTTTCCGCGACTACGGTGAGGGCTTGCCCGGCGATCTGTTTGTCCACCTGCTGACCGGCATCTACACCATTACCGGTCTTCAGGGTCCGCCCCAGCGCGCGCTTTCCACCGGCGGCCTCTTTCATTGGAAGGACGGGCGCGACCAGCCCGATTTGATCGAGACCTTTTACGAGTTCCCCGCCTTCCGCGTGATGATGCGCTGCAACCTGAACAATGAATCGGCCGGCGAAATGACTCGCATCTTCGGTACCAAAGGGACGCTTGAAGTCCATGACGGAGCGGTGACCCTAATTCCCCAGGACACGACCCCGCATCCCGAGACGTACTCGACCGAGGGCTGGCCCGCGAAGTTACGGGACGAATATCTGGAACATTGGCGTCAGGAGCACCCCGCCCCCGCGTCGGGCCAGTTCAAGATCGTGACCGGCGCCGTCACTTACCGCGCTCCCAGCGACTATGACGACGATCGTGAGCACATGACCAATTTCCTGAACGCAGTCCGGTCGCGCCTGCCCGCCGATGAAGATGCCGAATTTGGCAACTGGATGGCTATCGCCTGCCACATGGCTAACTATTCTTATTTCAACAAGACTGCGGCAGTTTGGGATGAGGCATCGAAGGCCATCAAGGGATGAAGCGTTTAATTTTCCCGGGGCCGCGCAGACAGGCGTCTTGAAGATGCGATGGGTATTCCAACTCGAGCTGAATTGCAAAGCCCTGCGGCCTACTTCACGGAAAAGCCGTATAGTAATCCCGGCCGTCCGTTGCCGCGAAATTCGTAAAAGCCGTATTCGCCCGGATCGAGGTCATCAGCCGGCGTGATCTTGTAAACTCCCGGCTCATCCTGCTTGAGGTAAAAGAGGACCTGATCCTTCAAGGAGATGCCGGAAGCCGAATTCCACTCACCCTTGGTGCTGACCTCAAATTCTCGATGCTGTCGCCGCACCTTCAGCCGCACCAGCGCCAAGTCACCCACCACCACGTCCGTGTTTTTCTGAGGACGGAAATAAAAGACGGGTGAGGAGTTGAGCGTGACCGGCGCGTGTTCACCCAGAATCTCCGCACGCACGCCCGCGCTCGCGAGCGGGGCCTTCACGCTGAGCTTGCGCTCACCGCCTCCCGATTCCAGCGTCACGGCGCGGCCTTCGATGCGCTCGACACCCGACTTGGTGAGGTAGTAAAGCCCGGGCTGCTGCGGCACTTGAATGGCCGCGACAGCCAGCAAAAACCAGGTCAGCATGCTTGTCAAGACCATCGGTTACGCTCGGAGCGCCCGGATGTCGCGCTAACAACCAAAAAGGTATCACAAACCGGCGTAGTGGGGTGCAAGATTCACGATGACATGTGGCTTCCAGAACGGCGAACAAAATTTGGGAGTGACGGGGGAGCGCCGCTTGCGCCCACCGGCCCTCAAGCGCTGTGAAAAAAATGCCCAGCCTCACGCGAAGTCGTCAAGCCCAGCAAAGAAGAACCCGATCGCTTGGTTTGCGAGGCTTTGCGCCTTGGCGTGAAACGTCTTTGGTAATGAACCGACGAGACGTGACCATGAATCGGTCAGCAACCCACGTGCAACGCCCAAACTAGCGCCAGCGCGCCCGCGAAGCAGGTGCAGGCGAAATTAACCGTGCCGTTCGTCAGCAGGCCGCGGCGTTCGAGTGTCGCGCCCAGCAGGCTGTCAAGGTAATTACCGGCAATCGCCGCCAGAAGAGCGACCGCCGCGCTCCCCACCGTTGCAAGCCGGAGTGCCCATCCCAACGCCGCGACCAAAATTGAGGCCAGAGTGCCAGCCACACTTCCGGAAAATGAGACTCCGCCGTTCTCGCCAACGGCAACCGGCGTCCAGTTGGTTACCACATAGGCGCGGGAGGAAAGCCATTGGCCGATTTCACTCGAAACCGTATCACCAGAAGCCTCGGCGAAGGCGGCGATCAACGCCAGCAGGAACGCCCGCTCATGGTGCGTGGTGATGACCAGAACCGAGAAAAACGCCCCCGCCAGAACATTGGCGGTTGCTTCCCGCCAGCTTCGCGCCCCGCGCTGTCGCTCCGCGATGCCGCGCGCGGCCTTCACCGCGTAGCCCATTCGTGTCGCCGCGGAGCCGATGGCGAAGAAAGCCAGGAGCACCAGAAAGCTCTTGTAACCGTAGCCCATGTAGACCGCCAGCCCGAGCAGGAAGCCCACGACTGCGCCGGAACGGGTGACGAGCTTGAGGGAAAGGCCAGTCAGCGAGAGGAGAGCATTCACCAGGAGAGCCAGAACGATCCTAGCGCCAAGATAGGGCAGGTTACTGTCGAACGTGGAGCGCGCAAACATCGCGGCGCAGAACAGGAAAGCGCCCGAAACCAGAGGCACCGTCAGGTTGTCATCCAAACCGATGGGCAGGCTTTCCACCACCGCGCCCACCAATGCCGTCAGGATGGCAAGCCACGCGGCGCGACCGGGTGGCACCGGCGGTCCCACCCAACGAATGAGCACATAAGCGCCGGCGCCGCCGAAAATGACGAAGGCGATCGTTCCCGCCCAGGATTTTTGCGGGTTCAGCGGCCAATGCGGTCCGGCCCAAGCTTCACCGGCCACGCTCGCCATCCCGTCACCCAGCGCCATGACGGCCCATGCTCCTGCGGCCACGTACATCTGATGGCGGTAGAACAGAATCAGGGCCAGCACGGAAATGGGATAGACGATGATCCCGGTCCACATGCCAGCCGCCGGTCGTGTGTCAGCGACCGTGGTTTCCATGCCGCGAGGCGTGATGGGATGCTTGCTCAAATCCGCATTGATCTGCGGCAGGAGGTAGAGATTGAAAAGCAAAGCGAGACCCGCCATCCCCGCCGCCTCCTGCCAGGTGAGGAACGGAAGCAGGAAGGCAAACCC
>JBOGKI010000011.1:0-23362 GCA_050745605.1 Terriglobia bacterium
ATGCCGGGGTGGTTGAGAATCTTCTCGAATTCTCCGGCGGCCGCGGCGCCCTGGCGCGCGGCGAGATACGCCTCGCCCCGCAGGTAGACGGGGTACAGAAAGAATTCGACAGCTTCGGAAGCGCCACCGAGCTCGTAAGGTTCAGCCTTCGCCAGCGCCTGGATCGCCTCGCCCGCATCCTTCGAGGCGTCGCTGCCGCCCAGGATGCTGGCGGCACGGATCATGGGCAGGTAATCGAATTGCACCACCGTATCCTGCGGGAACCGCTGGTTACGATCGCTCGCGAGCCGCACGGCTTGAGCCGTGTCACCCGCCAAGGCAGCCGCGATCGCGGAAATCGCTGCTACGTCCCGGCCATTTGAGAGCGCGAGCGCCGCCCGGGCCTGCTGCTTCGACAGACCACGGTTTCCTACCAGCGCGGCGCGCGCTTGCGAATGGGTGCGCTGGAGCCGGGACTGCAAACAGTAGGGTCACAAACGAGCCGGCTGGGAGGGCGCGAAACGGAGCCGCCGATCAATGGAAATCTCTCATCAGTACCACGTCGCTCGTTTGAGTACCGCATGCCAGCGCCACTCGCTTGCCGTCAAGCGACCAGGCAAAGCTAAAGATCAGGCCAGACCTGAAGTCCGTCAACTGCCGTGGCGCGCCCCCATCGAGCGGCTGGCTCCAGAGGTTCGACACACCCTGGCCGGTATCCAGGTAGGTCAGGGCACGGCCGTCGTGGCTCCAGCGGACGTCGCGGTACGAACCGGGTGGCGTGGCGCTCGCAATGTTAAAAGTCCTAACGGGCTTGCCGCCCTGGAAGGGGATAACGGCTAACTTTACCTTGCCGGGCTCGGGCTCGCTGCTGAATGCGATCCACTTGCCGTCGGGTGAAACGTCCGGAAGCTCCGAAGGGTAATCCGTGAGTCTTTCCGGCTTCCCGCCGTCAATGGGCACTCTCCATAACGTGCTAATACCGGGCCGGGGTGGTGCCCGGAGCGATGTAAAGACCACCCACTTCCCATCGGGGGAGCAGGATGGATAAAAGTCGTCGTCGAAATGGGTCAACTGTTTCGGATTACTGCCGTCGGCATCGAACCGCCAGATGCCCGGGCGATCCGACACGGTCAGGATGTATCGGCCGCGGGCGCAGGCCTGAGCCGCTAAGAGCCTTCCAAAGTCGCGACGGTGGGTAAGTTGTCTTGCCTGGCTTCCGTCGGCGTTCACAGCCCAGACTTCCGGACTGCCACTGGCCGAAGACGCGTAGGTGATTCTGCCATCATTCAGCCAGGAGAGGCCGCCGTAGCCCTCCTGTTTACCCGGTCCGGAGGTGATATGTTGGGCCTGGTTTCTTTCGCCGGCAGGCAGTACGCAGAGGTTCGAGAGCAAGTCAGTCTGTACGGCAACCAGCGCGTGTGAATCAGCGGTCAAGCTCACACTGCTGTAGTTCTCCAGATCGTTGGTGATCCTCCGTACCTGGCCGCCTGGATAAGAGAGTTGCCAGAGCTGAGAGGGCGATCCTGAAGATGCTTCGACCGTCACGACGAGTCCGCTTGAATCTGGCAGCCATGCCAAGCCCCCGATCAAGTACCACGGCAATGCCTCGGTCCCAACAGGCTTTTCCGGACCCCCCGAAGCCGGTATGGTGACCACCCCGGAATGACCATAGCTGTCATAAACGCTGACGGCGATAAGCTCTCCCCCGGGCGACCAGGCCAGCGTATCGAAGTGCTGAGGCAGCCGGCTCGTGGCGACCGTTCGCTCCCCGCCACCCTCCGTGCCTGTTACTACCAGCAAATCGCTCACGAAACCGCTCACGGACTTGGGGCCTAAGCGCAGGAAGGCCATTCGCCTGTCATCCGGAGAGAGCGTCGGTGATGAGACCACTTTCGTTACCAGCTTTTGTGGCTCGCCACCCAGAACGGGCACCCGATACAGCATATCGGTCGAGGTGCTGTTTTTAATCCGAAGGTAGTAAATGAAGTTGCCGTCGTGGGAAAAGGTGAGACCGTAATAGGTGCCTGCTGCTGACGGCACGATCCGAATGTCACTGCGGGTTGCCACCTCGCGCAGCCAGAGGCTCTGCTCCCCCGGGTTGCCGGCGGCATAAGCGACGTACCTGCCGTCGGGCGAGATGGCAGCCGCCTGAGCGTTGCCGATTTGGGTGAGACGCTCGATGCTCATCGCCTGGAACCCGGCACCGGGCTTTCTCTGGACGAGCAATTTATAAAGCCCGGCGGCAGCAAGCGCGACCGCAAGCGCCAGCCCCACGAGAGCCAGCCTGAAACGCCGCTCCTTGAGCCAGCCTGCCGGTTGTGGACCTCCCGGGGGCTGGTAGCGTAAGCCTTTGGCTTCCGACGGTGCAACAAGAACTGCCCGCGCAGAAGCGGACCGGCCTGAATCCGTGTTGCGCTTAAGACGTTTCAAGTCGGCCCGAAGGTCGGCCGCAGATTGATAGCGCAACTCGCGATCCTTCTCCAGCGCCTTCGAGATGATGCGGTCCAGTTCTTGCGGCATGTCCGGGTTCAACTCGGCCGGCCGCCGCGGCTCATCGCGCAGAATGGCGGTGAAGATCGCGGCTGTGCTAGTGCCCGGGAACGCAGGCCGCCCGGTGGCCATCTCGTAAAGCACGCAGCCGAAGCTGAACAGGTCGGTGCGAGCATCCAGTTCTTCGCCCCGCGCCTGTTCCGGACTCATGTAGGCGATGGTCCCCATCGCTGCGCCGGGACTGGTCAATTGTAGTTCGCCAGCCGACTCCGTAGTCGCGGCCGTAGCGGCGATGTCCTCATCGCCGACTCTCGCCGGTGAGGACACCGGCGCTACAGAAGCCAATTTCGCCAGGCCGAAATCCAGAATCTTCGCCTGACGGCGCGTGGTGATGAAGATATTCGCCGGCTTGATATCCCGATGGATGATGCCCTTGGAGTGCGCCGCGTCCAGCGCGTCAGCAATCTCAACGGCAAGCTCCATCAGCGTGTCGATTTGTAGGGGCACGCCTTGGGGCGTCCGGGCCGGGGCACGCTCCGCCCCAACAGCGCCCGCGCCCGCCGCAATCACTTCTTTGAGTGTCTGGCCCTCCATGAGTTCCATGGCGATGAAGGGCTGGCCGTGGTGCTCGCCAATGTCGTAAATCGTGCAGATGTGCGGATGGTTGAGGGCGCTGGCAGCGCGGGCTTCGCGCTTGAAGCGCTCCAGCGCCTGGGAATGGTGAGCCAGCGCGTCCGGCAGGAACTTCAGGGCGACAAAGCGGCCCAGCCTCGTGTCTTCAGCCCGGTAAACCACGCCCATCCCGCCGCCTCCGAGCTTTTCGAAGACGCGGTAATGGGAAACCGCCTGGCCTGTCATGCCGCGCGCGCCCCTCCTTGTGGAAAAATCTTAGACTTCGCGAGAGGGTGAGTCAAGCGGGCAGCGGCCCTTCGCGATTTTTTGCCCGTGGGCTGACGAATCAGCCCGGCATCCGCTACAATCCTGAAGACAGAACACCATCGAGGAGAGTGAAAATGTTGAACCCCTCCTTCATCACGCTCACCACGGATTTTGGTCTTTCCGACCATTTCGTAGGAACCATGAAGGGCGTAATCCTCAACATCAACCCGGCAGCGCGAATCATCGACATCAGTCACCAGATCAACTCACACGATGTTTTTGACGGCGCCTTTACGTTGCTTCAGGCCTACCGCTACTTTCCCTCGGGCGCCATCCACATGGCCATCGTGGATCCGGGCGTGGGCAGTGCGCGCCGGCCCATCATTGCCCGGTCGGGCCGCTATACGTTCGTCGCGCCGGATAATGGCGTTCTCTCCTTGATCTACGAAGAAGAGGAGACCGTCGAAGTGCGGGAGATTACCGCGTCTCATTATTTCCTGAGTCCTTTGAGTCACACCTTCCACGGACGCGATGTCTTTTCTCCAATCGCGGCATGGCTGAGCAAAGGAGTGGAGCCCGCGAAGTTTGGCGAGCCGATCACCAACTTCGTGCGGTTCAGTTCGCCGAAGCCGAAACCGTTGGGAGATCATCGCTTCCAGGGTGTCGTGCTCAAGATCGACAAATTCGGCAATCTCATCACCAACTTTTGCACCCGCCAATTCCCGGCACTCCTTGAGAAAAATCCGCCCGTTTTAAAAATGAGTATTGGCCAGCATGAAATCACGAAATTAAGCCTGTCTTTCACGGACGGCCAGCCCAACGAGCTTCTGGCCATGGTGGGGAGTTCGGGATTCATCGAGATTTCGACGAATCGCGGGTCGGCTGCGGAGCTGGTCCAAGCGGGACGCGGAGCGGAGATTCTCCTAACGTTGGGTTGAGGTTCCGCCCGGAACAAGACCCGGAGGCGTCGAAAGACCAGCGGTCGCAGACCGCGGCTACAATATTTAGTGTCATTATAATTGGTAATCCCGGGTAGGACAGGCTGTTTCGAAACGATGCTCGCAATTGGTAATTTCTTTCTACCGCCGAAGAAAAGCGCCAGGCTCATCATGGCGGCATCAGCAATTCTCAGTGTGAGCGCTATTCTCATCCTCGCCGCCCAAAATCCTTCTGCCCCAGGCTACAACCATCAAGAGATCACCGACCGAAACGCGTATCTTTACTACACCGACATCAAAACGATTGTCGATCATCCGCCGGCCGAACTTAAACACAAGTACTCCGAGCTCAAGCACCTTCAGTCCGCCCTGAGTCAGGCCGCTTTGCCGGAGATTCTTCAAAAGACCGGAACAAACATCGGGCTTCTATTCCAAAACTTTCCGAACACGTCCTGCCGGGAAACGATTCGCGAAGTCCGCTTGACCAACGACCGGACCGTCGACAAGAGCCTCGTGCAGGTCTTCAACTACATCATCCTTCCTGAGTCTGCTAAGGGTTCGGATGAGTTCCGGGAATACCGCACGGATTCGAAGAGCCGCGCCATTGACCCCTCATATCTGAATGGGGCAGCGCTGACGACCATTGGATTCGCTTCCATGCCGTTGATCTTTTTGCCGCGCTATCAGGCGGAGAGCCGGTTCCGCTATCTTGGGCAGGACCAGATCAAACATGAGGAAGTGGACGTGGTGGGCTATGCGCAGATTTTCAAGAGAGCCCAGGAAATGGGATATGTCGATATCGCGGGTAGAACAGCGTTAATCCTCACGCAGGGCGTGGCATGGATTGATCCGCAGACCTTCCAAATTCTCCGTTTGCGCACGGACCTGCTCGCTCCCCGGCCTGACATCCTTCTGGACCGGCAGACTACGGATATCGAATTTGAAACCGTCAAGTTCAAGAATTCTCCAACTAGGCTTTGGCTTCCACGGCAGGTTACGGTCGAGGTGGCTTGGAACAATATGACTTTTCAAAACACCCACACCTATTCGCACTTCCGTTTGTTCAACGTTCAGACGGACCAAACCGTCTCCGCAGCACCCACGGCCCGGAAACCGTGAAAAAGACGAATAGGGTCACGGCTAATACGAGCGTGAGTAGTGAAACTCCGGCCCCGTGGTAGCGGCGGTCTATGACCGCCGGCCTGGACGACGCACCCCCGCTTTGCAGCGGGGCGGGCGCTGAGCGCCGGTCGAACACGGTGTCACAAAGCTTATCGCCTTCGCACTATTCCGACCCGTCCGGGTTAAGCGAAGACAGCCAGGGAGCAAGAAGGCGAAGACTGGGATTGTCCGTGCGGTCAGCCTGAAGAGGCGTGATCGAAATCCGGTGAGCCAGTATGGCGGCATAATCCGAATCGGCTTCGACTCGATTGACATCGACGGATTCATCCTGCCAATAATAAGGCCGCCCGCGCGGATCGTGCTTTTCATGGATGATATTTTGCGAGACCTTCCGGCTCTGTCGCGTCAGGCTAATGCCGCGAATCTCACCCCGAGGTACGTTCACGTTCAGCATGACTCCCGGCGGCAACCCTTCGGCAAGGACTTGGGCTGCGATTTGCGCCGCGAACGCCGCAGCCACGGAAAAGTTGAGTTCCTGACGCGAGGCCAGCGACATGGCAATGCCGGAGACACCGTGCAAGGTGGCTTCCATGGCGGCGGCAACGGTACCGGAGTAAACTACGTTCTCTCCCAGATTCCCGCCTGGGTTAATGCCGGACACGACCAGGTCCGGACGTTCCGGCAACAGGCGATGAAGCGCCAGAATTACTGCATCTGCTGGAGTGCCCGAAACCGAGTAATGGCGCTCGTCGAGCTGGCGAACCCGCAGTGGGGAATGCAAGGTCAGGGACTGGCTGGTGCCGCTCATCTCGCGGTCGGGGGCCACCACCATGACCTCTCCGAGCGGACTCAGCGCGTCCTCCAAAGCTTTCAGGCCCGGCGCCTGGACCCCGTCGTCGTTGGTCAGCAGCAGCCGCTTCTTTTGCTGGGTATTCGGATCGTTCATGGGTTCCTGTTACCAATTGCTCAGGCACTCTTCGTGCGCGTCACCGCGATCAAAAACCTCCGATCAACTATTAGAGACTGGAATATCCGCGAGGAGCAAGAAGAAAGACCCGCCGCAAGCCATAAAACCATCATCCGCCGCTATTCATGCCTCAATGCTACCAGCGGATCAACGCGCAAAGCGCGACGTGCGGGAAGAAAAGTGGAAAGCAATAGCACAAGAACTAGAATCGAAGCGACGATGATAAAAGTGGCGGGATCCGCCGGCCGCACGCCAAACAAAAAGGACCTCAACAAGCGAGTCAGGGCTCGAGCCCCCGCCAGCCCGAGGATTACACCAGCCAATGCCAACCTCATCCCTTGCGAGAGGATCATGCGAAGGATATCCCGGCGCTCGGCGCCCAGGGCCATCCGAATGCCGATCTCATGGGTCCGCTGCGCGACTGCATAAGAAGTGACGCCATAAAGGCCCGCACTCGCCAACACCAGCCCCAGGCCCGCGAAGACCGCAAGAAGGGTCGCATTAAACCGGCTTTGGGCCTCCGAAATAGACATATATTCGGCAAGTGGGCGCGCGTCGTAAACCGGCACGTTCTTGTCGAGGGCTCGAACCGCGCTTCGAATCGATGGCACGAGGGAATCGGGGTTTGAGCGGCTTCGCACGATCAGTGTCATCGGAAACTTCGGAAAGCCAGCAGGCTGCTGGGCGAGCGGAATGTAGATCGTTGGATAGCTCGCCGATTCCAGGTCTCCGTTCCTGACGTCTGCCGCAACCCCGGCAATTTGAACCGGCGAGTCGAGAATCAATCGCTGTCCGATCGGGTTCTGCCCGCCAAAATAACGGTCGGCCAGCGACCGGCTGACGACCACAACCGGCAATGAACCTAGCCGGTCAGAATCGTTAAACGCCCGGCCCGTGAAGATGGGGATACCCATGGCGCGAAAGTATTCGGTGGTGACCAGACAAAAAGCCGCGCCCCCGTGATTCTCGGCATTGGGCGCCGCTCCTGCAATTTTAAAGGAGTCGGTGAATTCCACTCCGCTAAATGGAAAGAAGTCGGCGCCACCCGCCCCCTGGACGCCGGGAAGAGCGCGCACCCGTTCGAGAAGTTGCTGGAAGAACTGCATCTGGTGAGCGGGAGTGTAAGTGCTCTCCGGCAAATCAATCTTGAACGTCAGGGCATTCCTCGGATTGAATCCAGGATCAGAGTGAACCAGCCGCCACATGCTGCGAATTAATAGGCCCGCGCCCACCAGGAGAATGGCGCTCAGCGCCAGCTCCACCACCACTAGTGACTGCCGCAGCCGGGCGGAGCCGGGCGAAGCCGTCAGGCCGCGCCAGCCTCCCTTGATGGATTCCGCAAGCGGCGCCCGCCAAACTTGAAAAGCAGGAGCAAGGCCTGAGGCCAGTCCGGTGAAAACGGCCAAAGCCAGCGCGAAAACAAACACCCGCCAGTCAACTTGTAAGGGCTGCACGGAATCGATGCGGGGAATTTCATGGGGCGACAATCGAATCAGCACCGGAGTGACGGTCGCGGCAATCAAGAAACCCAGTCCGCCTCCAGCAACGGAGAGCAGGGTGCTCTCGGTAAGTAATTGCCGCGCCAGGCGCCGCCGTCCCGCGCCTAGGGTTGCCCGCACGGCCATTTCCTGCCGTCGGGCTGCCAGCCGCCCCAGCGAAAGGTTGGCCATATCCACGCAGGCAATGAGCAGGACGCAACCCACCGCACCCAACAGGGCCAGCAACACCGGCCGCAGATCACCGGCAACCGCTTCAGACAGCGGTTGCAGCCAGATGCCATCATGTCCGTCTTGTGAAGGATATTGGGTAGCCAGGCGTTGAGCGATGGTGTGGACCTCTGCTTGCGCGGTATGCGCGCCGACACCAGGCCTCAGGCGCGCGACCGACCACAAATAGCGCCAGCCCCGGTCCGTCGTCGAATGCGAGGGCCGGTTCATGTGGACCACATCGTAAGCCATCGTCGTCCACAGATCGACCGGTTGAGTCTGGATTGGAAACTGAACGCCTGCGGCCATCACGCCGACCACAGTGAAAGGTTCCCGGTTTAGAGTAATGCTACGTCCTATAATTTTGGGGTCTGACCCGAACTCTGATTCCCACGCGTGGTGGCTGAGCACCACCGGAAAGCCGGACGCTGAAGGCTTATCTTCAGCGGGCGTGAAGTCACGACCCAGTATGGGCTTCACTCCAAGCAGTTGAAGAAGATCTGCAGATACAATGGCGCCATGCAGCCGCGCCGCCTGTTCTCCTCCCGTCAGCGTAAAGTCCACGCCGCCGCGGAACGCCGCCATGTAGTCGAAAACGTGGTTCTGCTTGCGATAATCGAGGAAGTCCGGGTAGGAAACGGTTCCCTTCCCAGGGGTGCTTTTCAGATCGCTGCGCCACACCATTACCAAGCGGCCTGGATGACTGAAAGGCAGAGGACGCAACAAAACGGCATCGACTACCGTAAACATCGCCGTGTTGGCGCCGATTCCCAGCGCGAAAACCAGAATGGCCGCCGCCGCAAAGCCACGGTTGTGGCGGACCTGACGCAGAGCATAGCGCAGATCCTGGGCGAGGCCGTCCAGAAACGGCCAACTGCGCTGATCGCGGCAGCCTTCTTTCGCCAAAGCAGCTCCACCAAACGTGCGGCGCGCCGCGTCGTGGGCGTCCTGCGGGCGCATGCCCTTCGCCAGATTTTCCTCAACCAGCAGTTCGAAGTGCGCCTGCATCTCCTCATCAAGCCGTGTTTCAAACCGGCGCTGGCTGAAAGCGCCACGGAGCCGGTAGACGAACGAGCGCAGAAAGATCATATTAGGCGCCCCCTTCGCCAGCCACAAAGCGCGCCATGATGTCCGTCACGCGCAGCCACTCCTTCTGCTCCACCGCGAGTTGCTTTCGCCCTGATTTTGTCAGCGAATAATACCGGGCGCGACGCTTGTTTGCGGACGCGCCCCACTCGGAAGCAATCCAGCCGTTGCGCTCCAGGCGGACCAGAGCCGGATAAACCGTTCCGTGATTCAACTCGATGGCATTGCCGGACATTTGCTCAATCCGCCGCGCGATGCCATAGCCGTGCAGTGCGCCAAGCTGCTGGAGGGTGCGAAGAATCATCAGATCCAAAGTTCCTTGGAGGACGGCCGTCTTGGGGGTGCTCATTTTTCCTGCTCCTATTGATTATCAATAGAGGAATCATAGGGCACGACATATTGATTGTCAATAGAAGAGGTGCGGTCATCATGGCGCGGTTTTTCACGAACACTTGGGCGCCTCGCTTAGGACTTCCCGATGCCAAAGGGTACAGTGCCGATATCGAGAGGGCGGGCCTTGCAACGCCGGCAACCGGCGGGAGATACGGCACCGGCGCCGGGAGCATCGTGATGTTGGGGAAGGATCAGAAAGTCATCTAAGTAGCGAAAGGTGGAAAGGCAAGAGGGGCGGGTCTCGTAGGTTGTTGAATCAAAAATCGGGGCGAGAGGATTTGAACCTCCGACCTCTTGGTCCCGAACCAAGCGCGCTACCAGGCTACGCTACGCCCCGATAAAAGAAGGTGTTCGGTGTCAGGTTCCAGCAAGGAACTCGAACCTTGTTGCCCACGTCCGAAACCTTACACCTGAAACCTTAATTTCTGGTCGGGACGGCCAGATTTGAACTGGCGACCCCTTGCACCCCAAGCAAGTGCGCTACCAGGCTGCGCCACGTCCCGAAACAGCAGGTGTCAGAAAAACAGCTAAAGCCTGGATTCGGTCCGACACCTGAAACCTCGCACCTAGAACCTGTTCCTCGACGCTAACATTTGCGTGAAAGGATTGTCAAGATTGTCTCCAACTCGCGGTGGATCGCTTTAACCCCCGCCAAGTCTGGAACCGGCTTAAATAGCGGTTTCTGTCCCGGTTCGGCTTTGGAATTCCCGGCCAGTTTCTTCCGTGCACCGTCAATGGTGAAGCCCTGCTGGTAAAGAAGTTGCTTGATTTCGAGGATGGTCTCAACGTCCTTGCGGCGGTAAAGGCGGTGGCCGCTGGGCGTCTTTTTCGGTTTGAGGGTTGGGAACTCTGTCTCCCAATAGCGCAAGACGTAAGCCTTGGTGCGAGTCAGGCTACTGACCTCGCCGATCCGAAAGTACATCTTGTCGGGTATCACAGGTTCAGCAAAGGCTGCCTGTCCTTGCGAATTCGCCGCCAAATTTGAATTCCTCTTCATGGATCTTCGCGCCAGGGCCGCCAACCCTGAAGCCATCTTAGGAAACCCGGCGGACATCGTCAAGCCACGATATTCGTCAATGCGGTGGGGCGGCTTTCTAAACCGTTGGTTGAAGTTCCTTGATGGCTCTCATTCAAGAAGCCAACCGTCTCTGAACATTCCCGCCATACGGAGAATTCCAACCTAGGTTATACTTCTCCATCTGCGCCGCAGGAAACGGAATCAGCAAGCTGAGAAACACGGCCTCATCCTTTGCCATCGATCCAGCAGTCTGGGAGGCGAAGCGCGAGAAAGCGGCGCGAGCTCTTCACAGAGAGGACATATGAAGAAATTGATCGTCGGGATCGATATTGGCGGAACGAAAGTCGCAGGTGGACTGCTGGACCGGAAGGGTAAGGTGGCAAAGACGATCATCGTGCCAACGCGTGCCGACGAAGGATTTGATGTCAGCATTGGACAAGTGAAAAAGGTCATCGAGAGGTTGATCCATCATGCTGGCGGAAAGGAAAACATCGAAGGAATCGGCTTATGTGCTCCCGGGCCGCTCGATCCGAAGAAAGGCATGGTGATGAGCGCCCCAAACCTGCCGGGGTGGCACAACGTGCGGCTGGCGAAAAGGGTGGAGGAATTTTTCAAGATCCCGGCCCGCGTGGAAAACGATGCCAATGCCGCCGGCTTGGCGGAAGTCCTGTTTGGCGCGGCGGTAGGTTATAGCGACGTATTTTACGTCACCGTGTCCACGGGAATCGGGACCGGCATCGTCATCAACCGCAAAATTTATCACGGCAAAAACGGCGTGGCGGGCGAGGGCGGGCACGTTTCAATTGATTTCCACAGCCTCTACCGCTGCGGCTGTGGCGCGCTGGGCTGCATTGAGGCGCTGGCGGCAGGACCGGGCATGGCGCGGCGCGCGCGCGTCCGGCTGGAGCAGGAATTCACCACGGCCAGCCTGCTGCGCGAAATGACCAAGGGACAACTGGGCTTGATTACGCCGGAAATGATTGAGGAGGCCGCGCGGGCGGGCGATGCTGTGGCCCGACGCATCGTGGATGAGACCGGCTTCTATCTCGGTGTCTGGCTGGGAGGTATGATCACGCTGCTCGATCCGGGCGCTATTGTGATCGGGGGAGGAGTCGCCCGGATCGGCAAGCCGCTGCTCGACAAAATCCGCGAAACGATTCTGCAATACACGCTCAATCCCAGGCTCGCGGCCAAAATCCCGCTGCTCCCCGCCAAGCTCCAGCAGAACGTCGGAGTGTTTGGCGCCGCCAGCCTCTTCCTGCCTGTCGGCGAAGAAGCAGAGAACGGCGAATAAGACCTGGCTAACCTTCAGCGATGATCAGGGCCCGCTCAAAACGGGCGGTTCATGTCCGGCTGCGCTTCTTTATAGCCGGCCGGGACTTCAAAAAAGGCTGGCAACCAATCCGTTCGTAGAAAATGACGTGACTTGAATCGTCATTTCCATCACGCCTCCGCTTCCTGACGCAGAAGCCGAAGCTTGAGGCGTAGTGGAGCTGCCGTTATGGGTCTGGCTAGAATCCTGCCGCTTCTTGTGTCCGAACCTGGCGAACCCTCCAAATTGCCAAGAACCGCTTTTGCTGCCGCCGCTTGGGGTGAAGAAGACTGATCGGAGGATTGCGCATTCTGGCTCTGTGCGCCTGAATTAGCTTGCGCCTGGGCCCCGTTGGCGGATACGGGCATGCCAGCCATTCCGAAGTTGATAGTTTGAAACAGGGGCAGACCCACAGGCAACTTTCCGTTCTTCGCCAAGTCAACCATGGCCTTCGTCATGCGGGGATCCATCACGGCAGCGGCATTGGGAGACCATCCGATATCCTTCGCCATTTGCATGTAAAAATTGTGCACCTGTTCATAGCCGGGAACATTCGGAGCAATCCAGGAGTCGATCCCCATTTTCATCCTGCCGCTCTGTGGCCCGGCTGCCGGGTTGTTCGGGTCTTGTCCCTGCATCTCCATAATCGGCTTCGATTTTCATCTCCGGCGTGGTCTGGCCGAGAAGTTACTGGGTCTGGTTCGCCGGGATCACATGTACTTTCATTTGAACCTGTACATTTTGCTGGTGCGTAGCTTGTCGCATCCGCTGCTGCATCTGCGCAGGCGCCTGACGCATCTGTTCAAACGACATCACGGAATAGGTCTGGTTCTTGGTGTTGATGTGGATAATGCGCTGGGAGCTGAGGTCAATAATTTCTACCGCCCCGTCAGGACTCTCCCGGCGCATGCGATTTCCCTTGAAGTACGTCGTGGAAACCATGGGCCCTCGGCGCTGCTTGTTGAAGGCGCCCATCATCTTCATCGCGCCCACCATCATGCCGCCGGTCATCTTTGAAGGCGGAGGGGGAAATTCCCGACTTCTCCGACATAGGAATCAGGCCCGACCTTGGGTAGAGAAGAACAACCCGTGATTGCCGGTGAAGGCAAGCTCTCATACCAGCCCATTCTGCGAGCCGCGGATCCGGAACTGGTGGCCGCCGTTCTTGCCCGTGACCGCAAGGCGACAGCGGAGTTCGTCTCGCGCTATGCGGACCGGATCTATTCGTATATTTATCCGCGTCTGATGCCACGCACGGACCTGGTGGAGGACCTAGTCCAGGAAGTGTTCCTGGCGGCCTGGCAAGGTTTGCCATCGTTCCGAGGACAGTCTTCGCTCGAGTCCTGGCTGCTGGGGATTGCCCGGCACAAAGTACAGGACCACTATCGGATGCGCCTTCACGCGCCCGATCCACCGGAAGAAGGTCCGGCGGAATCGGTTGAAGGAGCCGTTATCCCGGAATTGGAACAGAAGCTCGATGCGGAACGGATGCGGGAGAGGACGCTGAGCGTACTGGACAGTCTTCCCGAACATTATCGCTTGGCGTTGCTTTGGCGGTACTGGGAGAAATGCCCCGCGCAGGAAATGGCAGCACGAACCGGAAAGACCGAGAAATCCATCGAGAGATTGCTGGCCCGCGCGCGCGACCAGTTCAGGAGAAATTGGCAGAATGCCTGACAAGAACCAGGAAGAAAAGCGCTTCGAGCAATTCGCGGCCGCGGTTGAGCCCGGAGTTTCGGCGGTGCTCCGCGCGCCGTCACGGCTTCGAGCTCGTGTTTATTCCGCTCTGATGCTTCAAGAGTCCGCGCAAGGCAGGCTGCGGAGCATGCCCGCAACCAAGGCTGAGGGAGGCGATCTCTGTGTTTTTGAGGAGTTGGTTCGGATTACTCCGGTTGGAGAAAAGCTGAAATCTCTGAACATCTGCCGCGTCTGCCACGCCCGGCTGCTGGGGGAGATCATGGAGAATCCGCCGATTTATTGGGGAGGGTGTCCTTATGTGAGCTTCAAGAAACCTTGAAGGCACGGGAGCTTTGACGCGAGTCGATCCGCGTTCCGGCGCTGACTGTCGCCGGCGAATTCGATCCCTTAAGGACCATGCCGCCAGCAGGGCCGCGTGGCCGAGCTCAGAAGCGCTTCACAAACCCGAAGAGATTCTGAAAATTCTTCAAACCGCGTTGGCCTGGAGGAGACAGCTCATCACTGATGGGATTGTGGGACATCGTCTCACTGAAGCTATAGCGAAACGCCCAGCCCTTGCGGAGCCTGACGTCCATGCCGACCGCGACGCGCAGGCCAATGTTCGTAGATGAAAATTCCTGTGGCGGGAGCTGTGGTGAACCCGTCACGTCACTTAAAGGCCCTGAAGTACTCGCCAGGTGAACTGCTCCCGCCCCGCCTGAAAGATAGGGCCTCACCCGGCTGCCGCGCTTTCGGAAGTAGATCAATACGTCGCCGATAACGCTGTTTTGCTGAGACTTTCGTAATTCCTGGTAGGCAACAGGCCCTTGGGGTCCAAAGCCCGTTGAAACCAATGTCAGGTTATTGCGGTTCCAGATGTAGTTTCCCTGCACGCTCACATAATCGGAGAAGTCCCAACCTGCGAACAGGTTCATGGCCGGGCCGTTTTCCGGTTTGTAGAGGGAGACTTGGCTGCCTGATGGCGACGGGATGGATCGGCCGTCCGCCCCAAGCGTGGCGATCCCGCCCAATGCTCCGGCATAGAAGTTTCCCGCCCTCGCCAGAACTGGCGCCATCACCATCGTTAGAATCGCTGCAATGAAAAGAGTTGACCTGGTCATACTCTCACCACTCTCGATCAGCACGGGCACCTATTCTACGTTTATCTCGAGGACAGGGCAAAAGAGAATTGCTTCTGAACGTCACGGCTCAATAGGGCGAAGGGGCCGTTTGATGCCGCCAAATGGCGGAGCAAGCGCGACGCGATAACCACGCAATTGGCTCAAGACACTGGATCGAGCCAAAAACCAAAGAAAATTAGCTACCTCACAGGGGGATTTTGTTCCGTCGCGCGACTCAATATAACGGAAACAAGCACGACTGCCGGTTGCCTGACGCTTTTCCGGTTCAAGCTGTCCTGGGGCCGCGAACAGCCAGAGCCGCCAGCAAATCCTTTCGAGCGCGAAGGGGGGATTCCTTCGCCCAGCTCGAGTTACCAGGTTGAAAGGAGCATACAAATGCACATGCAGCAGATTCGATCCAATCTTCTTCGGGTTATGTTTGTCACCGCATTAGTCTTCCTCCTGTTCGGTATCGCCCCCCAGGGGGCTTCGGCTCAGGGCCCTTTCGGGGCAGTGTACGTGCTCACGAACCAGTCTTCCGGCAATTCCGTGATGGTTTACCGGCGCGCCCCAGATGGAACTCTTTCCCTCGGGCACACGTTTTTGACCGGTGGCACGGGCGTCGGCACGGGTGCTGATCCTTTGGCATCTCAAGGATCGCTCGTGCTGGGGCGCGGCCAGCGGCTGCTTTTTGCCGTGAATGCCGGAAGCAACGATGTCTCGCTCTTTGCCGTGACCGGTCAGCGCCTCCACCTCCTGAACAAGGTGGCCTCGGGCGGCCAGATGCCTGTGAGTATCGCCGTTCACGGGCGCCTGGTGTATGTCCTCAACGCGGGCGGCACTCCGAACATCAAGGGCTTCGTCATCGACTTCGCCACCAACCGCCTGGTTTCCCTGCCCGGTTCCCTGCGTAATCTCCCCGGTGGCGCCGCCGCAGCGCCGGCGGAAGTCAGCTTCAGCCCGAACGGCGCTGTGCTGATGGTGACCGAGAAAGGGACAAACAAAATTGACACTTACACGGTAAACAACCATGGCTATGCCGGGCACCCCATGACTACTGATTCGAGCGGAGCCACACCCTTCGGATTTGCGTTCGTCCGCGAGTTTGCTGTGGTTTCGGAAGCGGGACCAAGCGCCCTCTCCTCTTATGAAGTCGAAAACGATGGGGAGTTGGAGCTGATAACCGGCTCGCTGGGGGACACTCAGGCAGCAAACTGCTGGGTGGTGGCCACCGACTCCGGACGCTACGCCTATACCTCAAACACCGGGAGCGGAAGCATCTCGAGCTATACCATTTCGAGAAATGGCATGTTGAGCCTGCTCGATCCCACGGCCGGAATGCCGGGCGGCGCTCCCATTGACATGGCGCTGACCACCGGCAGTCGCTTTCTCTATGCCCGTGACGGGGCCAACAACGTGCTGGACGGCTTCCGAGTGGCCAGGGACGGCAGCCTCACGCCAGTGGGTACTACTGGTGGAGTTCCCTCTGGTGCTCAGGGAATCGCCGCCCGGTAAGCGATTCGCGCCGCTGGCGTCTACGCCCGCTTCTTCGCGGTGACCTCTGTGCCCTCCGGGGTGAAGGGCTATGAACCACGGAGGCCGGAGGTCGCTCTGCGCCCCTGGAGTGGGCTTGGTCGCTGGTTCCACCGGCGCGAGCAACGCTCCGATTGAGTATGGCTGTCGGCGAACGGCCAATGCCTTTATGTCCTCAGCGCGGCCCAGGCGTACGGTCAGCGCGTTCCGGGTGGGGACGGATGGGAGCCTCACGCCTCTCCCGGGCGCAACCGGCCTGCCCTTCGGCTCTCAAGGAATCGCGGCCGAATGGAATTCGCTGGCCGGCCTCAGTGTGCCTAAAGACGGCTAGCGCGAACTGGCTTTCCAACGCCGGCCTTTCGTGGAATTCCTGGAAGGGCTGTGGATAGGAGACGGTTCGCGCTAGTCTGCTTCTGGTTATCCGGTTGTTTCAGGGCGGCACCGTATATTCGGGCACAACGTAGAACACGGCCCCACCCATCGTGGTTAGCTGAACCGACCGGGTCAGCATGAGTCTGCTTATCCTCGGTCCGGTCGAAGGAGGAATCCCATGAAAGCGCATTTGTCGCACTCTTCACGCCGGCTGCTTGGTGGAGCAGCGATGCTATCGTTTGCCGTTCTCTATTGCCTGCTCAGCCGCAGCCCCGTGGCTCGAGCCCAGCACTCACAGCTTGCCGTCGCGCCGGGTGCCGCCAAGCCTGCGGCGATGAAAACGATCAAGCCGCGGTCTCGCGTTGCGCCTGATCCCACCTCACGTTCCCGCTTGGTCACCGCCTACGGCAATTTGCCTTTAAGCTTTGAGGCCAATAAGGGACAGACCGACCCGCGCGTGAAGTTTCTTTCACGCGGCAGCGGTTACACGCTGTTCCTGACCAGTAATGAAGCGGTGCTGACGTTGCGAACGGCTGTCGCGCCGCTCGATACGCCGCGAGCCGGTATTGCTCGGCATCGGGTTGCTGATGCTGCGGCTTTTCCGCGCTCCCCATTCCTCCAGCCGCCCTTTGGCGGGCTCAGCGGCGCTCCAGGCAGACTCGAATGGCCACAGGGCCGCTCGATGGACCTACTGCGATCCACTCCGGCTCGTCACCAGCCACTTGACGCTGGTCACTCCGCGCTTGTCGCCCGCGACTCCACCTCCGGTCTGCAGATGAAGCTGGTAGGCGCGAGTCCCGCAGCCCAGGTAATCGGCCTCGATGAACTGCCCGGCAAGAGCAACTACTTCATCGGCAACAATCCGAAGAAATGGCGAACCGACGTGCCCAATTACGCCAAGGTGGAATACAAGAGCATCTATCCCGGCATCGATCTGGTCTATTACGGCAACCACCGGCAGCTTGAATACGACTTTGTGGTGGCGCCCGGCGCCAACGCCAGCGCGATCAGGTTGGATGTAGGGGCAGGCGTGGGCGCGTCGGACGTAGCGGCGGGCTTCAGCCCGGCAACGGTCAAAAATGCCGCCCTGAAGGGCGCCTCTACGGGGGCGCAGCAAGCCGAGGCGCTACGCATCGCTCCAAATGGCGATCTGGTGATGCGGATTGCCGGGGGCAATAATGAGGTTCGCTTCCGTAAGCCCGTGATCTACCAAGACGTAGCGTCGGGCTTCAGCCCGGCATCTCGAAATGCCGCCCTAAAGGGCGCCTCTACGGAGGCGCAGCAAACAGTGCCCAGACGACGCTATCTGGACGGTCGGTATGTGCTGGGAGCCGGCAACCAAGTGAGCTTCCAAGTGGGCGCGTATGACAAAACCAAGCTTTTAATCATCGACCCCGTGCTCACCTATTCCAGCTTGCTCGGCGGCAGCGGCGGCGATGCGGGGTATGCCATTGCTGTGGACGGTTCCGGCAATGTCTATCTGACAGGCAACACCAGTCAGGATGGCTTCCCCATCGTGAACCAGATTCCCGGGGCCTGCAATGGGAGTTGCCTCAGCGGAACCGTCGATGTTGCTTTTGTCACCAAGATTAACGCTGCCGCCAGCGCCCTAGTCTACTCCAGCTATATTGGGGGCAGCGGCGGAGTAAACGGCGCGGATAGTGGAGCTGCCATCGCGGTAGACGGCTCGGGCAACGTCTATCTGACGGGAACCGCTTATTCACCGGACTTCCCTCGCGTGAACCAGATTCCGGGGGCGTGCAATGGAACTTGCGGCGGGGGGATCATCCCTGTCGCCTTCGTGACCAAGATCAACGCCGCGGGCAACGCGCTCGTATACTCCAGTTTACTCGGAGGTAGCGGCGGCAGCGGCCAGGATTGCCAGGAAGTTTGCGACGGAGATAGCGGTGAGGGAATAGCCGTCGACGGTTCGGGCGATGCGTATTTAACGGGAGAAACCGCTTCGCCCGATTTCCCGCGGGTGAACCAGATCCCTGGAGCGTGCAATGGAACCTGCGGCAACGGTACGGGTACTGGGGGCTTTGAAGACGACTACGACATTTTCGTGACCAAGGTCAACGCGGCGGGAAGCGCTTTGGCTTACTCCAGCTACGTGGGAGGCAGCAATGAGGACGACGGTCGTGGAATCGCCGTAGACAGTTCGGGTAACGCCTATCTGACAGGCATCACTTGGTCGACCGACTTCCCCCGGGTGAACCCGATCTCGGGGGCCTGCAACGGAGCCTGTGGCAACGGGGCTGTCTATGTTGCCTTCGTGACCAAGGTCAATGCTGCGGGCACTGCTCTGGTTTATTCCAGTTACCTCGGCGGGAGCGGCGGGGCGTTTGGGGACCAAGGCCATGGTATCGCCGTGGATAGCTCGGACAATGCCATTTTGACGGGCGTCACCTCTTCGCCAGACTTCCCCATTGTGAACCAGATTCCCGGCGCCTCCCAGGGATGTTGCAATGGGGAGAACTATTCCGACGTTTTTGTAACCAAGATCAACGCCGCGGGAAATTCGTTGGTTTACTCCAGCTTCCTGGGGGGCACCAGCTACGATGAGGCCTGGGCCATCGCCGTGGACAGCTCGGGCAATGCCTACTTGACCGGCGACACCAATTCGACCGACTTCCCCATCGTCGATCAGGTCCAGGGCGCCTGCATCGACGGCATTAGTTGCGGGGCCTTCGTGACCGAGGTCAATGCGGCGGGCAGCGCCCTGGTTTATTCCAGTTACCTCGGCGGCCACGGCGGCTTTGCGGGGGATATTGGTTTTGGCATCGCCGTGGACGGCTCAGGCAGCGCTTATCTGACGGGTTGGTCCACTTCGACCGATTTTCCTCGGGTACACCAGATTCCGGGCGCTTGCAATGGAACTTGCGGCACCGGGTTGAACTTCGCTGTTTTTGCCGTCAAAATCTCCCCTTCCGGTGGTCCGGCGGTTGGTCTGTCTCCCACGAGCATGACCTTCGGCCCGCAAGGCGTACAGGCGCCGAATGTTCCGCAGGTGGTGACGCTCACCAACACCGGTCAGGCGCCGGTCTCAATCACCAGCATTGCCATCACCGGTCAGAACAGCGGCGACTTCGCGCAGGCCAACAACTGCCCGCTCAGCCCGCACACTCTGGCGCCCGGCGACTACTGCTCGATCACCGTCGTCTTTGAACCCGCGGGTGCCGGCACGCTCAATGCCGATGTCACCGTCTCCGACAACGCTCCGGGCAGTCCTCAGAGCGTTGCCCTAACTGGCGTTGGCGTCAGCGGCAAGCCGGGCCTTGCCGGGCCGCGGAATGTCATGCAGGCGGCTAAGCTGGGCCGTTACTGATGGTGGCATGGAGCCGGTAGCGCGGCGTTTGGCTCCTGATAAGCTCTGCGGGGCTTGTCGGGTTCCCAAGCCAAAGACCGCAGGGCCCAAACGGCGTAAGCGTCGCGCTACCTGCTTTACTTTCAATATCTTGGCGTGAGACCATGTGAAACGGAATAACAGAGTCATGGAGGGCTTGGCAGACGATGTGTACTGGGAATTACAAATCGTCGTGACAACCCCGGCTCTAGCGGCGCTGTCCTCAGCGCCGAAAATCGCCGGTGAGGACACCGGCGCTACGGCAAACCACCGTCCGGGTACGGCGACGAAAATCAGGAGGGGCCAGGATGACAACCAATAAACAGGAAGGTACTTATCCAGGCTTCCTGCGGGAAACACTCGCGGGTGGATGGTGGAAGAGTTTCAGCATCCTATGCCTGGTCTGTGGCGCGGCCGTGAGTGCGTTACATTCGCAGACTTTCACTTCACTGCACAGTTTTGACGTGACGGACGGCTCCCGGCCCACTGCCCCGCTGGTGCAGGGCGCTGACGGGAACTTTTACGGGACAACGTTTGAAGGCGGCACTTGCTGCGGCGGCCTTGCTGGCACGGTGTTCAAAATCACTTCAAGTGGTGTGTTCACCTCGCTGCACGACTTTGACACTACGGATGGATATTTCATCAGCGCGGGTCTGGTGCAAGGCGCCGATGGGAACTTCTACGGGGCCGCGGAGGAGGGTGGACCCAGCGGCGATGGCACAATCTTCAAAATCACTCCGGGTGGCGTCTTCAGCACGTTTCACGCCTTTAGCGGTTCGGACGGAGCGAATCCCTACGCGGGGCTGGTCCTGGCTACCGATGCGAACTTCTACGGGACCACAGGCGGGGGCGGCACCGACAGCGGAGGTACCGCGTTCAAAATCACCCCCGGCGGCACGCTCACCAGTTACAGCTTCCGCTACACGGACGGCGGCTTCCAGGAGGGCGCAGCACCCGGCGGACTTGTCCAGGGCGCCGACGGGAACTTCTACGGAGTAGCCAGTGCTGGCGGGAGCTACACCTCCTGCCCCATCAGCGGCTGCGGGACGGTCTTCAAAGTCGCCCCGGACGGCACGATCACCAGGCTGTACAGCTTTTGCTCCCAGGGTGGTGCCGCTTGCACAGACGGCTCAGATCCTGAGGCGCCGTTGGTCCAGGGCACCGACGGGAATTTCTACGGAACCACTGCGGAAAACGGGGCCAACGACCTCGAATATGGGACGGTCTTCAGAATCACACCGAGCGGGACGCTGACCACGCTCTACAACTTTTGCTCCCAAGGCGGTATGGCCTGTACGGACGGAGTTTCGCCCAGAGGTGCGCTGATCCAGGGTCCTGACGAAAACTTTTACGGAACAACGTACGCCGGCGGCGCCAACGGTGCCGGTGGGACAATATTCAAGATGACTCCAAGCGGAATGCTGACAACGCTTTACAGCTTTTGCGCCCAGGGTGGCGACGCCTGCACGGACGGCTCGGACCCTGATGCCGGGCTGGTCCTTGCCACCGATGGGAATCTCTACGGCACCACGGAGTACGGAGGTGCCAGCGGCTGCCTCCCTTCCCTGGGTTGCGGAACGGTCTTCAAGCTGTCTTTAGGGCAAGCCCCGGGCGTTAACCTGAGCCCCACCAGCTTGACCTTTGGCCCGCAAGGCGCTCAGGCTCCGAACACTCCGCAAGTCGTCACGCTCACCAACACCGGCCAGGCGCCGCTTTTCATCACCAGCATCGCCATCTCCGGGCAGAACGGCGGCGACTTCGCGCAGGCCAACAATTGCCCGATCAGCCCCAACTCCCTCGCTCCGGGCGACTACTGCTCCATCACGGTCTACTTCTTTCCGGTTGGACCGGGGACTCTGAGCGCGGATGTCACCGTCACCGACAACGCCCCCGGCAGCCCGCAGAGCGTGTCGCTTACCGGGGCGGGCGTCAGCGGCAAACCGGGGCTGGCTTGGCCCGGTCCACGATATTGAGCTTCTTGCGCCGATGTCGAACTCGCCAGATGGTCGCAATCACCGCCAGCATCAGGCAAACTTCCACCAGTACTTTTTCTCCATCGAACGGGTCGATTCGTGGATTCTTCAATTGCGGGTCAGTGAGGATACCGTGAATGAATAGCGCGGCAGCGGCGGCGTAGGTGAGGTAATGGAACTTTTTCCAGAGTTTTCGCCCCAGACCTACGCGGTACAGCGACGTGACGATGACCATCACGAGCAGATAGAGCGCCACCGCCCCGATGGTGTTCTCCACCGGTTGGCGCGGTGACCAGATGGGCAGAGCCACGTCCACGAGACGAAAATGAGGCTGCTTCAAGAACAGCAGTGGAATGGGATGAAGCAGCGTGAATCCGAGGGTTCCATAGCCCGTCCAGCGGTGTAGGCGGAAGACGTCAAAGCGCCGGTGCGGCCAGTTGCGCCAAGGGCTGTAGCGGCCCCAGATCAGCAGACCGATCCCAAGGTTGAGTGTGGCGCAGACAACTGCGATCAGGCCGGTGTCGGCTGTTAAATCCAGCGCCGAGATCAAGGAAAGCACCTTCCGTTTGCCGACTCTCCGTCCAGCGTGATGCCTCCCGAACTGAATCACGGGTGAAGGGGTCGAAGTGCATTTTAACCTGCGATTGGCCGGCCTGGAAGTGCGTTGGCCGTTTTAACATTGGTCACGCTCTGGGCCTGGAGAAGCGTTTCTGTAACGCGATGCCTCGATGCTCTGAAGGATCAGGGGAAATTCGGCCGCCGCGAAGGGTGGAAGCGTCCGGCGGAGATTCACGGTTACGAAGAAGATGCGGTCGCCAAGTTTTGGGCGCCGGACATGGGACATGGCAGAGACAAGCCGCAGACCTGAAATACGCAGGTCTGCGCTACTCCCCTGCAAACCTCTTGACAAGTCGTATACTTAACTGATAATATCAATAGCTTAATTCCCCCGCAATTACCTGCTCTCCCTCGGAGCCGCAATCTAATTTTGTCTGCGGCGCGTGTCCGCATACAAAGAATCGAGCCATCATGCCTGAAGACCTGTTGAACGAATTTGCTCCCCACCGCCCCGAAAACGTCTCCATCCTGGAGATTCTGGTGGCCCGAGCCCAGAGGAACGATTTTTCCGAGGACCTGAACGAGGCCATCACCATGCTCGACGGAACGCATCCGGCCCTGCGCGGCAAACACATCGGCGGTCTTTTCGAGGACTTGGCCCTGGCCGCCCGGCAAGGGCGGCAACACGACGATCACGCCATCTTGAGCGCCGAGCTGCGCAAGGTCTTGAACGAAGAATTTCGCGATGTGTCGGAGCAGTATCAAACCTACCTGCAGGACAAAGTGGAGGTGTCGCGGGCGCGGCGCAAGCTGGAGCGCGAAGCCCGCGGTCGAGCCGCGGAAGCCGGGGCGGAGACGGCCCAAAATTCGGCTGCCGCGGAGGGTGATGCAA